>JAZKXP010000001.1:0-6087 GCA_045611665.1 Alphaproteobacteria bacterium
GGTTTTGAAGATCAATTAACCGGTAAAGAAATCGGCTCTCAAGTGGATGTCAATGTCACATTCCCGGAAGATTATCATGCAAAAGAATTGGCCGGCAAAAAAGCTTTATTCAAAGTGGATATCAAAGAATTGCGCAAAGTTGTCAAACCGGAATTAGATGATGAATTTGCTAAATCTTTGGGCATGGAAAATATGGATAAACTCAAAAGCATGGTTAAAGAAGAATTGGATAAGGAATACAAAAACGTATCCCGTATGCATGCGAAACGAGCTTTATTGGATAAATTAGCTGAAGCCCATTCTTTTGACGTACCGCAAGGTATGGTTGACATGGAATTTGAGTCGATCTGGAAACAATTTGAACAAGCCAAAAAAGACGGGCAATTAGACGAAGATGAAAAAACAAAATCCGAAGAGGATTTAAAAAATGAATATCGCGCAATTGCCGAACGCCGTGTTCGTTTAGGGTTGTTATTGGCAGAAGTGGCTAATCAAAATAAAATCACTTTATCTCAAGAAGATGTCACAAATGCCGTTATGCGTGAAGCTCGCCGTTATCCGGGACAAGAAAAAATGGTATTTGAATACTATCAAAAAAATCCTCAAGCTTTGGACGCCATTCGTGCGCCAATGTTTGAAGAAAAAGTCGTGGATTATATCTTAGGCGAAATTAACATTACGGACAAAGACGTAACCGTTGATGACTTATACGCCTATAATCCGGACGCGAAATAAGATAAAGCCGTCTTAACGGACATAAAAAGCGGTTGATGCTTAAAAAAAATGCATGTTTTGCACGATTTTAAGCAAAAACCGCTTTTCTTTTACAAAAAATATCGTTATGATAAAGGGATTATAACAGAAAGGACAAAACTATGATGGATTTATACGCAAAAACAGTGAATACTTTGGTGCCGACCGTTATTGAACAAACAGGACGAGGGGAACGCGCTTTTGACATCTATTCAAGATTACTCAAAGAACGTATCGTCTTTTTAACCGGTGAAGTCAATGATGATGTTGCCAGCCTCATTTGTGCTCAATTGTTATTTTTAGAGGCCGAAGATCCGGATAAGGAAATTTCTTTCTATATCAATTCTCCGGGTGGTGTTGTAACCTCAGGTTTGGCCATTTTGGACACCATGAACTTTATTAAATGTCCGGTATCTACCGTTGTGATGGGACAAGCCGCCAGCATGGGGTCGTTATTGTTGACTTGCGGGGAAAAGGGACGCCGTTTTGCTCTGCCGAATGCGCGAGTAATGATTCACCAACCGTCCGGTGGTTTCCGTGGTCAAGCAACGGATATTGAAATTCACGCCCGAGAAATTTTGTCCATTAAGGCCAGACTCAATCAAATCTATGTGGAACAAACGGGACAAAAATTATCCGTTATTGAACAAGCTATGGAACGAGACAACTTCATGACAGCCGAAGAGGCCAAAAAATTCGGGTTAATTGATGCCGTCATTACAAAAAAACCGGTTAAATAAGGGGGAATTATGACAGACAAAAAAGATATGGAACAAAAGCTGGTTTGCTCTTTTTGCAACAAAACTCAAAATGAAGTCCATAAACTCATTGCCGGTAAGTCTGTTGCAGGTCCTGACGGCAAACAAGAAACGGTTTTTATTTGCGATGAATGTATTGAGCTATGTTCCAATATTATCAAAGGAGAAGACAAACCAACCACTGTCGGGGGAAATGATAAATCTGCCTCAAATGATATTTCATTAAAAACACCGGCTGAGCTGAATAAAGTATTAGACGATTACGTAATCGGTCAGGAAAAAGCAAAAAAAGTCTTATCCGTTGCCGTTTATAACCACTATAAACGCATTATGAGCAAAGACCAAAATCAAGATGTGGAAATTGATAAATCCAATATTTTGCTCATTGGTCCGACAGGGTGTGGTAAAACGTTGTTAGCCAGAACGCTTGCTAAAGTTTTGGATGTACCGTTTGCCATTGCCGATGCCACAACTTTAACAGAGGCCGGTTATGTCGGTGAAGACGTTGAAAATGTGGTTTTAAAGCTGTTACAAGCCGCCAACTATGACGTTAAAAAAGCCGAACGAGGTATTGTGTACATTGATGAAATTGATAAAATTTCACGTAAATCCGACGGACCATCTATTACTCGTGATGTATCCGGCGAAGGTGTACAACAAGCCCTCTTAAAATTAATGGAAGGAACGGTTGCCTCCCTGCCCCCTCAAGGCGGACGCAAACATCCCAATCAAGAATACATTCAAGTGAACACCGGCCATATTTTATTCATCTGTAGCGGGGCTTTTGCCGGACTTGAAAAAGTCATTGAACGCAGAACGGCCGAATATGCCGTCGGTTTCGGTGCCGATATTAAACCGAAAAACAAAAAGAAAGCCGGCGAAGTATTGGCAAAATTGGAACCGGATGATTTGCTCAAGTATGGTTTAATTCCGGAATTCATCGGTCGTTTACCGGTAGTTGCCACGTTAGATGAGCTGGATGAAAAAGCATTGATTAACATTTTGACGGAACCTAAAAATGCTCTGATTAAACAATATCAATCCTTGTTCAAAATGGATGGCGTGGAATTGGAGTTCACAAAAGAGGCCTATAAAGCCATTGCTCAAAAAGCCATGAAACGCAAAACAGGTGCCCGAGGTTTGCGTTCCATTACCGAAAATATTTTGTTAGAAACGATGTATGAATTACCTGATCTTAAAGGGGTTAAAAAAGTTGTTATTAATGAAAAAGTGGTTAATGAAGGAATAAAACCCGTATTAATGTATGAAAAAGGTGAAAAAAAGGAAGGATAAAACATACAAAAATATGTAAATCTTTTTGTTTTTACCCTCTTGCATTAGATGTTTGACATACCCATATATGCGTTATCCGTTTAATTTAACTTTAAGGAAAGAAAATGAGCGAAAATAAAGTCCAAGACAGTATTTACCCCGTATTACCGTTGCGTGATATCGTTGTTTTTCCACACGTTGTCGTACCACTTTTTGTCGGACGAGATAAATCTATTTCGGCTTTGAACGATGCCGTTGCCAATATTTTACAATTATTAAAATTGCCGGATGGAACCGTTAAAATTTTGGTAGAAGGGGTTGCCAGAGCCAAAGTATTAACTTGGACTCAAAGCGATACATTCTTTGAAGCTCAAGCCGAAATTATTACCGACAAAAAGGATAAAGAAAGCGATATCGAAGCTTTGGCCCGTTCGGTCATGACTCAATTTGAAAATTTCGTGCGTCTCAATAAACGTATCGGTCCAGAGGTTTTAGTTGCTGTTTCTCAAATTAAAGATCCACAAAAACAAGCCGATATTATTGCAACACACTTGCCATTAAAATTGGAACAAAAGCAAGCCATTTTGGAAATTAATTCTTTGGCCGGTCGGTTAGAAGCTTTATTTGCCGAAATGGAAAAAGAAATCGGTGTGTTACAAGTGGAACGCAAAATTCGCAAACGTGTCAAACGCCAAATGGAAAAAAGCCAACGGGAATATTATTTGAATGAACAAATGAAAGCCATTCAAAAAGAGTTGGGCGATTCCGAAGATGGCGGAGAAATTACCGAAATTGAAAGAAAAATCAAAAAGTCCGGTCTGTCAAAAGAGGCAAAAGAAAAAGCTTTTGCCGAGCTGAAAAAATTAAAAATGATGGGGCCTATGTCCGCTGAAGCCGGTGTGATTCGTACTTATTTGGATTGGTTGATTTCGGTTCCTTGGAAAACAAAACAAACGCTGAAAAATGATTTAGCAGAGGCCAAACGTATTTTAGATGAAGATCACTATGGTTTGGAAAAAGTCAAAGAACGTATTTTGGAATTTTTAGCTGTTCAAAAACGAACAAACTGCTTAAAAGGGTCTATTTTGTGTTTAGTCGGCCCTCCGGGGGTTGGTAAAACATCCTTGGGTCAATCCATTGCCAGAGCAACCGGCAGAACGTTTGTGCGCGCCTCACTCGGTGGTATGCGTGACGAAGCCGAAATCCGTGGTCATAGACGCACCTATATCGGTGCCCTGCCCGGTAAAATTATTCAAGGCATGAAAAAAGCCAAATCCATCAATCCGTTATTCTTATTGGATGAGATTGATAAGCTGGGTAATGATTATCGGGGCGATCCGTCTTCGGCATTATTGGAGGTTTTGGACCCCGAACAAAATACCAGCTTTAATGACCACTACTTAGAGGTTGATTACGATTTATCCAATGTGATGTTTATCACGACAGCCAATACGCTGAAAATGCCGAAACCTTTGTTGGACCGTATGGAAATCATTCAACTGTCTGGTTATACGGAAGATGAAAAAGTTCAGATTGCCAACCGCCATTTGATTAGCAAACAATTAAAATTGGCCGGATTGGCCCCTAATGAATTAACTATTTCCGAAGAGGCTGTTCGTCATTTAATTCGTCATTATACCCGTGAATCCGGCGTGCGTAATTTAGAGCGCGAAATCGCCTCTATTGCCCGTAAAGTCGTGAAAGAAATTCAAACAGAAAATATCAAAAAGGTTTCTGTAACGGCTAAGAATTTGAAAAAATATGCCGGCATTCAAAAATATCATTACGATATGGTCGAAGGTGAAGATCAAATCGGTACAACAACGGGATTGGCTTGGACAGAAGTCGGCGGAGATATTTTATCCATTGAAGCAGTTACAATGCCGGGCAAAGGAAAAATTACCTTGACGGGACAATTGGGTGATGTGATGAAAGAATCGGTTGAGGCCGCTCATTCGTATGTTCGTTCACGTCATGCACAGTTCGGTATTCCGGCCGGTTTATTTGAAAAATGTGATATTCACGTGCATGTGCCGGAAGGGGCAACACCAAAAGACGGACCGTCGGCCGGTATTGCCATGATGACCTCTTTGGTATCTGCGTTGACGGGTAATGCCGTTCATAAAGATATTGCCATGACGGGCGAAATCACATTGCGTGGACGGGTATTGCCTATCGGTGGATTAAAGGAAAAATTGTTGGCCGCTTTACGCAGTGGTATCAAAACAGTTTTAATTCCGACTCAAAATGTAAAGGATTTAGAAGAAATTCCGCAAAATGTAAAAGAGGGATTAAAAATTATTCCGGTCAGTTCGGCCGAAGAAGTATTGAAGTATGCTTTAGTAAAGCCGTTAAAACCTCTGCCGTTAGAAGAAGTTTTATCGGTTGATGCCCCAGTGCAAACAACACACATTTCAAGAGTGCAAGCAAACTAATATTTATTATAATAGAAATACCTCTTAGTTTTTATCTAGGAGGTATTCTTATACTTAATTTAACTTACATATTGATTGTATTACTTACACAAAACATAGAGATTTCGAGACTTAGGATGATTATTACTTGTAGTACCTGCCCTTGTCCCCAAACATATAACACTTTTTGTTGGATATTCCAGATCTGCTGTACCTGTATGTACCCAATGATCTGTACTTTCTGCTTTCAAAAATTCAGGACATTTCTTGTTTGCACAATCTGCTAACTCATCTGAACACGCACAATCTGATGCTTCTACCAATTTCCTATCTAACCCATCGCACCATGCATAGGCATTCCACCAATTCATTTCTTGATTACTACGACAATATTTATGTCCTGTAACTGCCCCTACAACAACTGTACCCGCCCCATTAGCACAGGTTTCTGTCGTATCGTCGGCTAGTGCAACAGTAGATAGCATTACCATACCACACATTAATATTAATACATTACGCATTTTTCTAACTCCTTTTATTTTGTTAAATAAAACCCGCCGATAAAGCGGGTGGATGTTAGAAAACCGTACACTTAAACAAACGGCTCGGCTTATTTGAGCCTATCAGCCTTTATTCGCCGACATCCACCCAAGGTGAATGCCAACTTTTTTTCTGGTTAGTGTTGCCTAACCTTTAAGTGTTCGGGTTTTCTAAGCCCGCGTTCCACAATTGGAACAAACCGATTATAAAACAAAGTGTTTTCTTTTGCAATAGTAAAACAGATATTTCAGCTAATGCAAAAAAACGAATCGCACTTTTGATATCATTTTACTGATAAAAAGCCTTATATCCCTTGTAATATAGGGATTTTTGGGGCATTTTTTCGTAAA
>JAZKXP010000002.1:0-14679 GCA_045611665.1 Alphaproteobacteria bacterium
AAAAGTCATTTTTAAAGATGGTCGTTTGAATGCCGATATTGTTGGTCAATCTGCTTATAAAATTGCTCAAATGGCTGGAATTGAAGTGCCTGAAACAACAAAAGTGTTGATTGCGCCAACAACATCCGTTGATATTTCTAACCCATTTGCACATGAAAAATTGTCTCCGATTTTGGCTTTCTACAGTGCAGCTTCTTTTGAAACTGCCGTAGATATGGCTCAAAAATTGATTGAACTTGGTGGTGCCGGTCACACATCTGTTTTATACACAGACGAAACAAACAAAGCCCATATGGAACATTTTTCAAAAATTATGACAACAGGTCGTACACTGATTAATATGCCGGCCAGTCAAGGTGCTATCGGTGATGTGTACAACTTTAGATTAGCTCCGTCCTTGACACTTGGTTGTGGTTCTTGGGGTGGAAACTCTGTCAGTGAAAATATTGGAGTAAAACATTTAATGAATACAAAATCTGTGGCTGAACGCCGTGAAAATATGTTGTGGTACCGTATTCCACAAAAAGTGTACTTTAAACGTGGTTGTTTGCCACTTGCTTTGGCTGAATTAGAGGGCAAAAAACGTGCTTTCGTTGTGACAGACAAAGTGATGGTTGATTTGGGGCATGTGGCTCGTATTACCAGCATTTTAGAATCCCATGGTATGACAGTTGAAGTATTTTCCGATGTGAAACCAGATCCAGATTTGTCCAATGTTAATAACGCATTACAAATTGTAAATCGTTATCAACCGGATGTATTTGTTTCTGTCGGTGGTGGTTCTCCAATGGATGCAGCCAAAATCATTTGGTTGTTGTATGAAAACCCACAATTGTCCTTTGAAGATGTGGCTATGCGCTTTATGGATATTCGTAAACGTATTATTCGTTTCCCTGAAATGGGTAAAAAGGCTGTTATGGTTGCCATTCCGACAACATCTGGTACAGGTTCCGAAGTAACACCGTTTACGGTTATTACAGATGACAAAACAGGTCAAAAATATCCGATTGCCGATTATGAGTTGACACCAGATATGGCCATTATTGATCCAGATTTTGTGATGAGTATGCCAAAAGGGTTAACGGCATTCTCTGGCTTGGATGTATTAACACATGCCATTGAAGCTTACACATCCATTATGGCATCCAATATGTCAGATGGTCATGCCTGTGAAGCCATGCGTTTGGTATACAAATACTTAAAACGTTCTTATGAAAATGGGGCAGAAGATCCAATTGCTCGTGAAAAAATGCACTATGCCGCCACAATTGCTGGTATGGCCTTTGCAAATGCTTTCTTAGGTTTGTGTCACTCAATGGCTCATAAACTTGGCGCCAGATTCCATGTGCCACATGGTTTGGCAAATGCCTTGTTGCTCAGCTACGTCATTCAATTTAATGCGACAAATGCTCCGACAAAACAAGGGTTGTTGCCTCAATACAAATATCCGTTTGTAAAGGGTCGTTATGTGCGTATTGCCAACTTCTTAGGTTTGGACGGTGGCTTGGATGATACCCATCAAGACGAAAAAGTCCGTGCTTTAATTGAAGCTATTGAAGGGTTGAAAGCTGACTTGAACATCCCGACATCCATCAAAGATGCCGGTGTGCCGGAAGCAGACTTCTTGGCTCAATTAGATGCGTTGAGTGAAGAGGCCTTTGATGACCAATGTACAGGTGGTAATGCCCGTTATCCGCTTATCAGCGAAATTAAGGACTTGTACTTAAAGGCTTACTACGGTAAACCGTTGTTTGAAGACAAAAAGAAAAAATAATCTTTGAACGATAAAAAATCTCCCCTCTGACACATGCCAGAGGGGATTTTTTTAGGATGGAGTCTAAACATCCTTATGACAGTCAATTAAAAACTAAACCGAATACCGGCTGTCGCTTCCATCATATCATCCATAGAGTCAAAACTGTTAAGTTTGATATAACGCACCATAGAACGCAAAGCAACATTATCCGCTAAGTCATATTGAATACCAATACCCAAACGACCCCCCAGTCCGTTTTCGGAATCTTCAACTCCTAAAAATTTAGCCGTTACATCATAATGCCCTAACCCAAGTGCCCCTAACACATTAACTTTTTCATGAATGGGTAAGTACCCAATCATATCGGCGCCAACGCCATAGAATTGTGTTTTGAGGCTACCATAGGGCGTAGATAATCCATCTTGTTCATTTGAATGTTGGAAAAAAGCTTCGACTCCAAAATATTTACCAATTTTGACACCGCCCGTTAAATTAATAGAGCTGTATTTATCTTCAGCCAAATATTCCCATCCGTTTTGTAACCCGACATCAGAATAGACATAATCAATCCCAATAACTGGTTTGATATCCCCAGCATGAGCAGAAACAGCAAATAATGCGATAGCAGAAGTAAGTAATAATTTTTTCATGTAATAATTCCTTATAAAAAATACCACCGTAAGGAGCATTGGGTGGCTGAAAGTTAAGAACTATTACCAAGAAAATAGCATGATGTATTCATCGGTCAGATTTATTTCATCATCTTCCAACCACGATTGGCTGGAAACAGCTATACCCATAAAAGGGTATTCTTGGTAAAAAAGGTTCTTACGCCTTTAGAAAGGGCTCCTTGCCTTTCCATGTGCGAGTTTAGCATATTTGCAGACAGAAGGCAAATAAAAAATCTCCCCTCTGACACATGCCGGAGGGGATTTTTTGATGATATGTGTGGGATATATGATTCGTTTTTTTGAGGTCTATAATGTTGAAAAGTGTATATAATTTAAATGGTTGTTTGAATAAATATGTTTTTATTTTTTTAAGGGAGAGCGGTTAATAAATACGCCAAATATAATATTTATTGATAAAATTATATTGAAATAAAAATATATGTTTTGTTTATTTGTTAAATTATTATTTCTATAACAAAGAGGCTTTTTTCATAAAAAACGATTTTTTAAAGAAAAATAATTATTTTTTACACTTTTTTGTTGCAATTATATTTTTATTGGTGTATATATACTTTCAGATACAACAAAAACTTGTTTCATAGGGGGATAAAAACAAGATGTTTGTTGTATAGGGGGACTTCTTCCCTTCGGTGCAGATTAATAGGGGGAGTTAATCTTTGACAATCGGGGGAGAGGAGGGCGACCGGCAGGAACTTCTGCCGGTCGTTCTTTTTGTGAAAGTTGTAGTCGAAATATTAAATAATAAAAATAAATGGCGCCAATTAAGACGCTTTTAAAAAATTCGCAGATATCTTTTGATATCGGCGAAAAAAATGGAGATAAAAATCGAAATTTATTTTGGTTTACATACGGCATTACCTTCACAATAGAGGTTATCATTGCGCAGATAGTAGTCGACAGAAACACTATCGTTCATGAATACATAGTAGGCCTGATTATCAGGGTCGTTCTTTGGGTTGTCTGTCCAAATCCATCGTATTGTTGTCCGATTCGTCATACGGGTCTTCTTTGGTGATATGTTCATCATCATTTACATACACCGAGGCCATGGGTTTTAAGGCATCACCAACCATTTTACACACTCGGGCTGGAACCCCGCTGATTTGAATGCCGTATTGGGTTTTCTAAGCCCAACTTTTGGATATCCAAAAGCAAATTCAGTAAAAAACAAGCAAAAACATTATGCAATAAAAAAAACCCTTCGGCAGTTGCCAAAGGGATTTTTATTTATCGGGTTAAAATTATTTACCGCACGGGTCCACAATTTCACTGATGGATAACACGCCCAACAAGTATTGATTTGTGCAAACCTTTTGACCGCCGATGCGACCACGTTCACCCATACAACCGGACAAAGCCAAAGCCAATACGGCAACAACAAATAATTTTTTCATAATTAGACTCCTTACTTTTAAATTCATACCCTTTCGGTATCTCACAAAAAAATACTATCGTATGAAAAAGAAAAAATCAAGGATTTTATTTGAAATGCCTGTTTCATATTGCTATACTGCCCTCAAAAGGAGGCGCCCTATGGAACAATTATATGTCATCAATGAAAACGGAACGGTTGTAGGACTAACCGACCGAAACATCGTTCATCAAAAGGGATTATTACATTTGGCCGTTCAATGTTGGGTCATAAATGAAATGGGACAGGTACTTATTCAACGTCGCTCTGCCACAAAAGATAAAAGTGCCGGCAAGTGGGATGTATCCTTTGGAGGGCACTGTTCTACTGTTTCCAATACATCCGACATTTTCACTGCTAATGTTATCAAAGAGGGGCAAGAAGAACTGGGGCTGATATTAACAACAAATGATATTACCAAATTAGGCGAAGTACGTTATACCTCACAAAATAATAACAATCGTGAATTATTGGGTATCTTTTTGATTAACAAACCTAAAAATACCTCATTTACCTTTACGGATGGTGAAGTTTGTGATGTCAAATGGATACACATAAACGACTTAGAACAACATATTTTACATAATCCACAAGAATACGCTAACCGCATTGGAGCCTTATCTTTGTTAAAAATATACTTAAATAATAGATAAGTTATCGGCTACCTTCAATAATACCACCACCCAAAACGAATCCGTCTGCATCATAAAAAACGGCAGATTGGCCTTTAGCCACCCCTTTTTGTGCGTTTAAGAAGGTTAAAGTTGCAACACCGTCTAAAACAGACAAATTAACCTCTGTAGGCGTTTGAGTGGACCGCATTTTAACAAAGCAATTTATCGGAATTGTTGGTTCGGGAATAGACACCCAAGACAAATTCCCAACAAACACTGTGTCGTGATAACATTCTTCGGCATAACCGACAACCACTTCATTTTTATCGGCATTCAGTTCCAATACATACAATGGCCGGTCGGCACTGATTCCCAATCCTTTGCGTTGTCCAACCGTAAAGTTCCACACGCCGTTATGCGTTCCCAAAATTTTACCATCTTTATTAACAAAATGACCTTTTTTAGGTTTGGCACAAATAATATCGTTCAAATCTCCGTCGTAAAAATCCTGACTATCGGCTTTATCACAAACGGCCAATCCAAATTGCTGAGCCAATGCTCGCACTTCTTCCTTAGTTTTATCCCCAAGAGGCATTAACGTGCGGCTCAGTTGTTCTTGGGTCAAACGATAAATAAAGTATGTTTGATCTTTTTTGGCATCAACGCCTCGTTTAACTTGCCACCGATTAAGTGTATCATTAAACAAGATTTCGGCATAATGACCTGTGGCAAATTTATCAAACTCAATTCCGTCTCGTTTTGCCCCTCGTGGCAAGGCATCAAACTTAATTTTGGCATTACACCACACACATGGATTCGGTGTTCGTCCCGATAAATATTCCGATTTAAAGTATTCTAGCACAAATTCACGATAAATATCTTTGCAATCAATTACATAATGAGGGATTTCCAGTTTATCACACAGCGCTTTGGCAGCCCGAATATCCTCTTCGCCATGCGGTGAAAAACATCCCTTAGCCGTGTCGGGTAAGGTGGCCATTAGCTCTTTATCCCAAATAGACATAGTAGCCCCGATAACCTCGTGACCGGCCTCTTTTAATAAACAAGCGACCACCGAAGAATCAACACCACCGCTTAAACCAACTAAAACTTTCATCAGATTACTTCTTCATTTGGTTGATTTTTTGTGCTTTTTTGAAAAAATCCAACAACCGTTCAGCGGCCAATCCATTAATACTATTGGCCGGATAAACACCATTTTTGTTCGTGGTTCCTGCCGTTTTACCGGTTAAAATTTCCATACCTTCATCAATGGTTTTAACAGCCCAGATATTGAATTTTTTGGCCTTAACTGCATCAATCACCTCATGAGATAACATTAAATGTTGTATGTTGCTGGCCGGAATAATAACCCCTTGAGAACCCGTTAATCCATTTAATTTACATACCTCAAAAAATCCTTCAATTTTTTCGTTTACCCCACCAATGGCTTGAACTTGTCCCAATTGGTTTACAGAACCTGTCACGGCGATTGATTGATTTAAAGGCACTCCCGAAATTGCCGATAACAAACAATATAATTCGGCACTGGAGGCGGAATCACCATCCAATTCACTGTACGATTGTTCAAAAACCAAACTGGCATCTAAAGATAATGGCGTACTTTGTGAAAAACGACCGGCAATAAAGGAAGATAAAATCAATACCCCTTTTGAATGAAGCGGCCCGCCTAGTTCAACTTCTCGTTCAATATCAATAAGCTCTCCATCCCCCATGCGAATTTGACACGTAATACGGCTGGGGCGACCAAATGCATAATCGCTGGTTTCATGTACAACCAACCCGTTGAGTTGCCCCACTTTAAAGCCGGATGTATCAATATTAATAATACCCCGTTTTATCATATCAAACATATCTGTATGCATAATCCCCATACGTGTGCGACGAGACGCCAAAGACTGTTCAATATGGGACACATCAATACTTTTTGCTTTATCTATCGCCGCAAAATAATTAGCTTCCCGCACAATATCATTGATTTTTGCCAAATAGGTTGTGAGTTGCGTTTTACTGCCCGCCATTCTGGCAGCATGCTCAACAAGACGTCTCATTGCCGCCAAACTGATGGATTTGAGTTTTTCTTTTTTGACCAAACTATTCATCAACGCTGCGTATTGTTTTTCCGCAATAATCGTACGCGGCATTTTTTCAGAAAATTGAGCTAAAATTTTAAATAACTGCCCAAAATCATCATCTCCATTTGCCAAGGCGTAATATAATCCCGTTTCACCAATCAAAACGATTTTTATATTGAGCGGAATAGCTGCCGGATCCAAAGAAACCACATCAAAAACGGAATTATCATCACTGCCGGATTCTATTTTAACATAGTGGGCAAATAAACTGCGCTTCAGAGCATTCCAAACGCATGGATTTGCAACTAACTCTCGGGCTTCAATAATTAAAAAGCCACCGTTTGCCAGTTGTAATGCCCCCGGTCTGATCATTGAAAAATCGGTTAAAACGGTGCCGGCTTGTTGAACACGTTCGATTTTTCCGATGAGGTTTGTCAGTGTCGGGTGACTGAGATGTACGACCGGAGCACCCGAACTGGCCTTATTTGATACAAACAAATTGACGGCATATTTTTCAAGCAATTCATTTCGTGCTTCTTTCGCTTCATGTCCGCCGGTGACAAAGGTTGGTAGATTTTCCAATAAATCATCAGCAATGTTGGAAATGTGTGTGCTGAGTATCGGATGATCTTCAAACATTTTTTCAAGCGGAGCTAACACGGACTTAATGACTTTTTCTGCGGTTCGGATTTGTAACTCGGCAAGTAAACGAGCTTGAGTTTCTTCCCATTTCGGCGTATCTTTAATTTCGGATTCGATACGCTTTTGAGCCCGTGTCATTTGTTCAATAATGGTTTTTCGGGTAGCTTTTGGTAATTTGTTAAAACTTTCCGGCTCTAAAATTTTTCCGTCAACGGTCGGAGCAACAATAACGCCTGCCGATGTCTTTACCAATGTAACATTTTTTTCGGTAATTAAAGATTGCAGTTTATCAAAATAAGCATCTTTATCGCTTTTAAATTTGCTTTCAATGGCGGCGGCTTGTGTTTTATAGGCCGCATCGGTAAAGGCCAATGGTAACTCGGTGCGTAAATTATCCGTCATTTTTTTCATGGCTTTGGCAAATACTTTTCCGCCACCAGCCGGAAAACTAACCGCAATCGGTTGATGCGGTGTTTCAAAGTTATGAATATAACACCAATCGTCCGGAGCCGCGCAGGTTGCGGCATATTTTTTGACGGCAGACAACGACAAAGTGGTTCGTCCCACCCCTTTGGGGCCGGCACAAAAAACGTTATAGCCCGTAGCGTTCATATGAATCCCGAAATTGAGAGCCTCTAAAGCGCGTTCTTGTCCGATAATATCCACTTTTTTAGGAGCCGTTATAATATGTTTTGAAGTCAATTTACTGGCAAGGGACAGATCCGATGGGTTTAATTTGCAATTCATCTTGTTATTTCCTTATGTTTTATTAAAGTTTTTCTTTCTTATAGCCTGTTTTTTTTGAAAAAAAAAGAGGGATGTTAAAAAAAATAAAAAAAGGTTTAAAAAAAGCATTTTTTACTGGCTTTTTTGTGAAAAAACGAGTAAACTTTTCTTATCAAAAACAACTTAAAAGAGAAAGGAAAAAATTATGATGAAATTGACGATAGAACGGGGTAGTTTGTTGAAGGCTTTGTCTCATATTCAAAGTGTTGTTGAACGCCGTCAAACAATCCCTATTTTATCAAACGTTTTATTGGAAACGTCGGGGGATAGTGTACAATTACGGGCAACCGATAATGAAATTGAAATTTCCGAAACGGTTCCGGCCGGTGTTGAAACGCAAGGGGCTGTAACGGTTCCGGCGCATAAACTCTACGATATCGTCAAAAAATTGGCTGAGGGGTCTCAAATCGCGTTGGCGCAAAATGAAGAAACCGGTCAGGTAACCATTCAATCCGGTCGTTCCAGATTCTCATTGGCCAGTCTGCCGGCAGATGGATTCCCGTCTATGGCTCGTGAAGATATGCCGTTCCATTTTGATGTGGCAGCATCGGATATTTGTGCGTTAATTGCAAAAACGGGTTTTGCTGTTTCGGTTGAAGAAACACGATATAACTTAAATGGTATTTACTTGCATGAAAAAGACGGAGATGTGCCGGCTTTAACCGCAGTGGCAACAGATGGTCATCGTTTGGCTTGTGCGCATGTTGCTTTGCCGGAGGGTGCAAAAGGTATGCCGGGGGTTATTATTCCGCGTAAAACCATCGGGGAATTATCTAAGTTAGCAGGTGAATTGGACGGAACGGTAAATGTGGCTTTGTCGGCTAATCAAATTCGCTTTACAATCGGTGATGTGGATTTGGCGTCTCGCCTTATCGATGGAACGTATCCGGATTACGAAAAGGTTATTCCGGCGGCTAATGACAAAATTATGGAGGCCGATGCAACAGTGTTGGCTGATGTCATTGAACGGGTGGCTGTTGTATCCGAAAAATCCCGCGGTATTAAATTGGTGATTAATCGAGGCTTGTTGCAAGTCTTTGCTGCTTCTGCCGATGAGGGGAGTGCCGAAGATGAAATGGATGCGACTTACGACAACGAACCGGTTGAAATTGGATTTAATTACCGTTACTTGCTGGATATTTTGGCGCAGGTTAAAGGCGGTAAAGTTCAAATGAAATTAACCGATGGGATTAGTCCGGTTATTGTATGTGACAGTGCTGATGATAAAGCTTTGTTCGTTTTAATGCCGATGCGTGTGTAGGATTTAAATGACTGTCCTATCCAAAACAGGGGTTAAGCAAATTCGCCTCACCAATTTTCGTTCGTATGATGCGATGAATTTGGTGCTGGATGATGCCTTAGAGCCGGTTATTTTGACCGGCCATAATGGGGCAGGTAAAACCAATGTGTTGGAGGCTGTTTCTTTTTTAACTGCCGGTAAAGGACTACGTGGCGCCAGATTGGCTGATGTGGCGAAACGCACGGGTGATGATTTATTGGTTTCTGACGGAGATGTGATTAAATTACCGGCTCGTTGGAGTGTGTCTGCCAAAGTTAAAACAATTAACGGAGAGGTTCAAATCGGCACCGGCACGGTGGATGGGTCGGAACGCAGACAAATCCGTATTGATGGCGCCCCCGTCAGTAAACAAGCCACCCTTGGCGAAGTATTTCGGTGTTTGTGGTTGACACCGGCTCAGGATAGATTATTTTGTGGTGATCCGGCCTCTCGTCGTCGTTTTTTGGATAGGCTGGTGCAAGCCTTTGATCCGGCGCATGCCACGCGGACCAGCGAATACAATGCGGCCTTTAAACAATGGAGTCATTTATTGCGCGAAGGGCGATACGATACCGCTTGGCTCAGTGCTTTGGAAAAACAAATGGCATTAAGCGGAGTTGCCATTGCTGCCAGTCGGTTGGATATTGCCGAACGTATTTCGGGATATTTACAAGAACCGATTGCCGGATTGTTTCCATGTCCGGATATCTGTTTGACCGGCATTGTGGAGCAGACTTTACAAAACAAACCCGCCGTTTTGGTGGAACAAGAATTTGCCGATATTCTAGCCCGTTCTCGCAAAAACTATGCCGATGGCGGGTCAGTAAGCGGTCCACATACGGCCGATTTTAAAGTAAATCACCGTCAAAAGAATATGGATGCTTCGTTGTGTTCCACCGGCGAACAAAAAGCATTGCTGATTTCCATTATTTTGGCGCAAATGAAGGCTCAAATGAACGAACAAGGCCTTTGTCCTATTTTGCTGATGGATGAGGTTACCGCCCATTTAGATGTTAAAAGGCGCAACGAATTGTTTGATATATTGCACGCTCTGCCGGCGCAAGTTTGGATGACCGGAACGGATGTGGCCTCTTTTTCACATTTAACTGGACGCGCGCAATTTTTTGATGTAGAAGAATCAATATTAAGTAAACTTGTAGCATAAAGGAAAAAACATGACTGAACAAGAAAATATGACGCAGGCAAATGCCTATAACGCCGACTCAATTAAAGTTTTGAAAGGGTTAGATGCCGTTCGTAAACGCCCCGGTATGTATATCGGTGATACGGATGACGGCACAGGGCTGCATCATATGGTGTATGAAGTATTGGACAACTCTATTGATGAAGCTTTGGCCGGTTATTGTAGCAAGGTTGAAGTTATCTTAAATGCCGATGGCTCTGTCACGGTTGTTGATGATGGTCGTGGTATGCCGGTTGATACACACAAAGAAGAAGGTGTATCCGCCGCCGAAGTGATTATGACGCAACTGCACGCCGGTGGTAAATTTGATAACAATTCCTATAAAGTATCCGGTGGGTTGCACGGCGTGGGTGTTTCCTGTGTGAATGCTTTGTCCGATTGGTTGGATTTAACCATTTGGCGTAACGATAAAGAACACTATGCTCGTTTTGAAGGCGGTAATACCGTTAAACATTTAGAAGAGGTCGCCGAAACACCGGGCCGTCATGGCACAAAAGTTACGTTCCATCCGGACGCGTCCATTTTTGCCATCACGGAATTTAGTTTTGAAACTTTGGAACACCGCATGCGAGAACTTGCTTTCTTAAACTCTGGCGTGTATTTATGCTTAACGGACAATCGTTCCAGCGAACCCAAAACGGTTGAATTCAAATATGAAGGCGGTATTCGTGAATTCGTTAAATACTTAAATGCGTCCAAAAATTCTTTGCATGCCGAACCGTTTGCGTTATCCGGCGAAAAAGATGGTGTAACGGTTGAAGTTTCCTTAGAATGGACAGACGGTTATCACGAAACATGCTTGTGCTTTACAAACAACATTCCACAACGCGATGGGGGCACCCACTTGGCAGGTCTTCGTGCCGCTTTAACAAGAACGGTTAACAACTACGCTGCCGAAACAGGTCTTACCAAAAAAGAAAAAGTAGAATTATCCGGTGAAGACATGCGTGAAGGATTAACGGTTGTGTTATCCGTCAAAGTACCGGATCCGAAATTTTCCTCACAAACCAAAGATAAATTGGTGTCTTCCGAAGTGCGTCCGATTGTGGAAAACATTGTCGGTGATAAACTCGGCCAATGGTTTGAAGAACATCCATCCGAAGCACGCAGTGTTATCGGCAAAGTGATTGAAGCCGCTACCGCTCGTGAAGCCGCCAGAAAAGCACGTGAACTTACACGGCGTAAAGGGGCGTTGGATATGGCTTCCTTACCGGGTAAATTAGCCGATTGTCAATGTAAAGACCCGGCCTTGTCCGAAATCTTCCTTGTTGAGGGGGATTCTGCCGGTGGATCAGCCAAACAAGGGCGTGACCGTGCTCACCAAGCCATTTTACCTTTGCGTGGTAAAATTTTAAACGTAGAACGTGCCAGATTTGATAAAATGCTCAGTTCTGCCGAAATCGGTACAATGGTGACGGCTTTTGGTACCGGTATCGGCCGTGATGATTTTAACGCCGACAAAGCCCGCTATCACAAAATCATTATCATGACCGATGCTGATGTGGATGGTGCTCACATCAGAACGTTGTTATTAACCTTCTTCTTCCGTCAAATGCCTGAACTCATTGAACGAGGTTACGTCTATATTGCTCAACCGCCACTTTATCGTGCGAAACGGGGCAATAGCGAAATTTACCTCAAGGACGATAACGCTTTGGAAGAATACTTGGTCAATGTCGGCTCTCAAGATGCTGTGTTGGTAATGGCCGACGGAACTCAAATTGCCGGCGCCGATTTACTCGCCCGCATTGAACAAGCCAGAAAGGCCAGAGGCTTGATTATGTCTATGTCCAAACGTGTACCGTTTAAAATCATCAGCCAAATGGCCACAGCCGGTATGTTTAACTCATCCAAAGTCTATGATGATTCTTTCACTGCCAGATTGGATGCTACGGAACCGGAATATGAACGCGGATGGAAATGTACCTATGATAATGGTGAATTTACATTCTCTCGCACACTCAGAGGTGTAACGGAATATCACACCGTGGATCATGCTTTGATGAATTGTTCCGAAGCCCGAGCATTGGACGCTATGGGCGCAGATTTGCAAGAATTTTATGCCAAACCGTCAACATTAAAAACCAAAGACGGCGATATTATGATTGCGGGTCCGGTAGGTCTTGCCGAAGCTGTTTTCAAAATCGGCCGCAAAGGGGTTGCCATTAACCGTTATAAAGGGTTGGGCGAAATGAACCCTGAACAATTGTGGGAAACGACATTAGATCCAAATGCACGTCGCTTGTTACAAGTCAAAATCACACACCAAGAAGATGCCGAACAAGTGTTCTCATGCCTGATGGGTGATGTGGTTGAACCGCGTCGTGATTTTATTCAAGACAATGCCTTGAAAGTTGCAAATTTAGACGTTTAATGTCGATAAAGAAAATAACACACCCGCTTTTGTTTGGAAGCGGGTGTTGTAATGTTAATGTATGATTGCTATTCATGGGTGTTTTTTAATGCGGTAATATCCTGTAAGGAAATGTTAAGTTGACAATTAAGCAGATGATATGGGGCGTGTTATGCAAAAAAATATATCATAGGGGGGGCTTTAGAAATAAAAGAAAAAATGCCGCTTCAACAGATGTATTCTTTTAAAAAATCAGTTGGTTATTTTTTTGTGATGGACAAGTTTTTGTTTTTGTGCTATACTTATAATAAATAAAAAGGAGAGTACTATGTCAAATCAAGATACAAATGGAAAAAAACTAATGCGTTTTGTATTGCTGTGTTGCGGTTTTGTTGCAGCTAGTGGTGGATTGTTAAAGACGTGTTCTGAAAAACAACAGAAAACAAATGAGGCTGTTGCTACTCAATTGAACGCAATAGAGGAAACAGACCGCGAAATGGATAGATTGAAAGAGATAGAGAGAATAAATGCGGGAAAAATGACACGTCAGGATGTTGCGAGAATATATGGGGCTATGTCTGCTATAACTGCTGAGGTAGATGAAGAAGGGTATGTCGTTAATCTCGCACAAATTGACACTTTGGGTGGTGTGGGGTCCAGAGTGGATAAATCTTCTCCTGACCAAGGCGAAACAGCCGGCATTAATGGCAATACCATTACCGATACGTGGGGACCAAAGTCAAAACCGAAACGAGGCAGTGTTAAAATGATTCCGATGGGCAGTTCTACGTATCCTAATCCGGATCCGGAAACAATGAATCAAACAATGGGAACCCCTGAACGGTCGGATAAGCATTTAGGCAAAAAGGCGCCGATAATTAATGCCCGTATGTTCGATACGGATGGCCGCTAAGGTCCAGGTTTAATTTTAATCTAAAAAAGGAGAAACGGCATGACACATTTAAAATATTCAGGATTGCTTTTGTGTTTACTGTCTATCGGTGTCAGCTTGCCGATAATGGCTGAGGCTATTGATTTTAAAGGATTAGATGGCAATATAGACCGTTCAAAAATATCGGCTATGGATGCGCGTGGTTCTAAGGTGGAAGGTGGCGGGCTTCAGGCGTCAACAGCGGTAAAAACCGCTGGGAAGGCAAGCACTAAAAAGGCCGATCAGAAGCATAAAGGGTCAACAAAGCACACGATGGACAAAGTAAATGGTCCGAAGGATATGAGCGACGTTAAGAAGATCGGTGACATGACCGGCGTTAAAGGTATCGGTGACATGAGCGACATTAAGAAGATCGGTGACATGGAGTCTGTAGGTAGAGCCGAAAAAACACACGATGCGGTGATAGACATGGGTGATATTAAGACCAAAAGAGCGCAGTTGACACATCTGCGGCCGATTGATCGAGGGGCGGTTGTATGTCATGAAAATGATTGTGGTCTAATACCGATGACTCCTCCTATTATAGATTTTGGTAGTTTGTTCCCAACGTGTTTGGGAAGCGGATGCCTTGAGGATCCGCTCTCAATGACTCCGGTTTATGCGCCGAGTAAGATGGATGCGGTTGATGGACCGGGTAAGATGGATGCGGTTGATGGACCGGGTAAGATGGATGCGGTTGATGGACCGGGTAAGATGGATGCGGTTGATGGACAAGTCGGAGGCCCAAGCGGTCTTAGGAAGACAAAGCCCCAGGGCAACTCCTTGGCTCACAGAACGACATGGCTACGTCCGACTTGGATGCGGTTGATGGACCGGGTAAGATGGATGCGGTTGATGGACCGGGTAAGATGGATGCGGTTGATGGACCGGGTAAGATGGATGCGGTTGATGGAC
>JAZKXP010000003.1:0-16373 GCA_045611665.1 Alphaproteobacteria bacterium
TCCCCATTCGGCCGACAAGTTCGGCATTCCGCCAGTTCGTGAGGCTTGTGTAATTACATCCACCCCCAACAGCATCACATCATTAATTGTTTCATTCGCACGATACTTATCCATTCCGTAACTGTATCCTGCGATAGCGCCAACAGATAGAACACCGATAATTGCGAGTGTTCCCAGCATTTCTACCATAGAACGACCGGATTGTACTGTATTTTTTGAGGTCATTTTTTTACTCCTTTTTTTGAATTTTGTCTGTCATAAAAAGGGTCGTTTTTGTGACAGACTTTGTTTTGTTGTTTTTAATGATTTTAACATCGCATAAAATAATTAAAAAATCAACACAAAATCAATCAATTATTTTAAATTTTTTGTTTTTAGTCTAACATCTTGAATTTGCGCCATTTTATCTGTCACAAAAACGACCCTTTTCGTGACAGATAAATTCCCTTTTTTTCATATCAATCAGACAAAAAATACAATTAAAAAGCCCCCTGAAAAGGGGGCTTAACGAAAAGAAGTATCCTAACTGCCAAGTCCCATACCGGACACCATTTGGTCTTGCATGGCGAATGTTCCCATAACAACCCAACAAATAATGGCGGCAATCAACAAAATAGCAATAGCGTTTAACACAGCGGCCTTTTGTTCAATATCGTCCACAGAAGTTTCCAACCAATCGTCCGACAAACGTTCCAACGCCTCTTGGAAGTTATCCAATTCGGCATAAATTCGCAAATCGCCGATGACTTCTTCATCCGGAAAACCCAGTTCGGTTTTGTACAGAGCATCCCCTAAGTTATCACCGTTATTCACATACAGCAATGTTCTGTCGATTCGATATAATAAGTACGGTGTGGCGTCGGATCTGAGCAACCGTAACGCTTTAGATACCGGCGTACCGGCTTTTACCAACGCAGACAATGATAACATCCAACCGACACCGGTAAAAATCCGATAAATAGACCATGGCGGCGCTTTATCAAAGCTGGGGCGCATACCTTTTTTCCAATACGGAAAGGTAACCACAATAATGGTGAAAATAATCGGCAGGGTTGAGAACAGCAAAATCGGATGCTTATCCACAAAATCCGCCAAATCCACTAAGGATTTTGCTAACCCCGTCCAAATCAGGTTTGGAACAGCATCAATCATAGGTGGCACCATGAATGCACCCACCCCCCAAATAAGGAAAATTACCATACAAATCAAAAACAACGGATAAGAGATGGCGGAAATCACAGGACCTTTCATTCGGTTCATACCTTCAACGGCCTTAATCGTATTCGCCAAAGCATCCTCTAAGTTCGCAATATCACCAACCGACAACATCAAAAGTTCACTGGACGGTGCCCACCCCCGTAAGGCCACGGAAAACGAATCACCGTTTTGAATAGAACGCATCCAATTGGCTTCGGCAATCGCCATCGGCTCATCGGGAGACTTTCCCTCTTTGGAGGCAATTTGATACATCCGATCCAACGCATCCATCAAAGAAAGTCGGTTCCTGAGCAACGCGCGTAACTTTTTGTAAAAAGCTAACCGGCTGGACGTACTATGACGCACCGAAAAACGGGCATAGGCCGTATTGATAGAGTTTGCCCGCTTAATACCCTTTTGGGCAATAGAACTACGAGACGATGACGATGAATAATCTGCCATAAAATACCCCTTTCTTAGTTATCATTGAACAAGCCGGTCCACCGTTCAACCTCTTCAATATCAATCAGCCCCTTTAACATACGGGCTTGAGCGGCCTCTTTCAATGTGCGCCCATTCAACTCAGTCACCCAATAATCTAATGCTTTTTTAGATTCACCGCGCAACATCAAATCCAAAAAGGTACCGTCCGGCAAAACAAACTCTCCAACAACCGTACGCCCTTTCACACCTCTAAAATCACAATTCTTGCACCCCGGTCCACGTAAATAGGACAATTCAACCCCAATATCGCCAAAGGCTTGATGCAATCGTTGAACGGCCGGATTATCCAATTTATCACGCGCCCGAACACGGCAATAAGGGCAAATTTTACGGAACAAACGCTGACTGAGCAACCCCTTCATAATGCTGGGATCTTGTAATTTAAAGTCCTCCACGCCCATATCCTTTAAACGCATTAAAATGGCCGGTGCACTGTTCGCGTGCAATGTCGTCCACACATTGTGACCGGATAAAGCGCCTCGGAATGCCAAATCAGCAGCCGCCAGTGTACGAATTTCACCGATCATCAACGCATCAGGGTCAGAACGCAAAGAAGCCGCCAATGCCTTTGTAAATTCTCGGTCCTTTAATTCTTCCGTTGCGGCATTGGTCACAGGCATCTGTCTGGCCCCCGGAATCGGATATTCGGGCGGATCTTCCACAGTAATTAAGTTCAACTCATAATTACGTTCCTTGAGCATAGAAATCATATTACGCTGTAAGGTCGTGGATTTACCAGAACCGGTCGGACCGGCAACAACAACAATCCCTGTCGGAATGGCACGTAAACGGTAAAAAATCTCAATTTCCTGAGGCTCAAACCCTAAAATAGACAAATCTCCGGCTGTATCGGTATCATCTTCATCATACAGCAAACGCATAACCACGTATCGCGTACCAAACGCAATCGGGTTAAATTGCAAACGGATACCTTGCACATTACGGGGCAAAACCAACTTTCCGCCAGACCCACGCAAGGCGGTTTTCCCAACCTTCTGAGCGGCTTGATATTCATTTTGGGCATAGTTTGCATCAGAAATATCTGCCGATGCAAAGGCGGCACGCACAAAGCTTTCACCCCACTCTTTATTATACTCAAATTCAACCTGCATTAACCCGTTGGTACGAAATAACACGGTCGTATGGTCCGCCACAACGATGTGAATATCGGATACGCGTGAAGCCGCCGCCTTTGTAACAATCGCCACAAAGTTTCGTTGCATACGGGCTTGTTCTTGAGAATCCGTCCCACTTTCAACATTGACCTTTGTTTTAATTTTTGCCGCATATTCATAAATGCTGTTGATAACAGGTAACGGCACATATTCTGGCTGACCGATTTGCAAACGACGCCGTTTTGTATCCGTGACAAATAATAAAGGAGGACCATCATATTTGTGTGTTTCGGCAACGAAATAACGACCATTTGAAAATAAAGCCAACATTGACCGTGTCGCATCCGAAATCACATACGATCCGCCGGGAGCCGTAATACACTCATTACCATTGGAAAATAATTCCTTCAAAAAGGCCGTAGATGAATAACTAACCTTTTCCGCACTACCGCCCGAATCGGATGTTTGATCGGTTCCTTCTTCTGTTGAAACAGAGTCTGTCACGCCATTTCTATCGGTTTCGGCAACGCTCACTTGAGCAACTTCTTGCTCCACAAAAGTGTTGTTTTCTGCTGCCGGAGCATTTTCTAGCGGCACCTCAATACTCATTTCAGGACTAAAAGACTGATCTAAAACCGATTGGACATCAGTCTGTACTATGTCAGATACGATATCATTTTGACCTGTCTCAGCCGAAGTGGGTATTATCTCAGTTATCTCTTGAGATATAACCGGTGTCTCACCGACAGAGACTTGCGCTATGTCAGTACTCTCTTGCGCAGACTGCGTCAAAAACGATGGAATTGTTTCCCCGCTTGTTTCATTTTGCGTGACAGAGGAAACACCCCATCCTACCTGAGATGGTAAAACGGGTGCTGTAACAATTTCCGATATATTGTTTTCCTCAGCCACAACTCATTTCCTTATTGTTCAGGTTCTTCTGCCGGCTCTGTTTTTTCTTCAGCTTTTTTCTGAGGAACCAACGTTAACGAACTTTCTTGATCATTATACACAACAAACAAGCTGTCTTTTGTTATTTTCTTAACAACATGACCGGATGGCAGTGTATCATCCACTCGAGCAACGATGATTGTATTTTTGTTTAAATCCAACAATTGTGCCATCAGCTTGCCACCAACACCTTTAATGCTTGAAATCGCATACAAATCAGCAAAAACCATAGATGTTTTGTTCGGATCCAAACTAAGTTCGGTATTGGCACTGTCCGGATTTTCTTTGGCACGTTCCAAAGCTTCTGCCCGCAACTGCTCACGCATTGCTTCTGCTTCGGCAATCTTTTGTTCCAATTCGGCCACTTCTTGTTTTTTCTTTTCCGTTTCCAAACGAACATTTTCTTGTTCTTGCCACCAAGCAATACGGCTGCGCACCACATCCTCACGCTTAGAAATTTCTTCCAACCGAGCCTGACGATAAGTGGCTTTTAATTTTTCTAAATCATTTTTCAGTGTTTCTTTTTTCTTTTGTAAATCTAAGAAAATATTACCGCGTTCCAAATCGGCCATTTCCTGAAACACTTCACTGGTAATACGCCCCAGTAACTGTTCGCTCGGCAAATCTTTCGGCGAAACAGACGGTTCCATAGACGCCGGTCCGGTAATCAATTTTTCATTCAATCCGGGTAATGGAGCCAATTCCAAGCTGCCCATTCCTGAACGTGTCGGAAAATCAACCGTTTCTTTTGATTCGGTTTGTACATCCCCAAGTTCTTTTTCTAAGATTTGACGGCTGGCCTCATCCAAAACCTTCGGCGCTTCCACTTTTGTTTCCTGAGCCGGAGCCACCTCTGCTTTTTTATCCTGAGCCATGGCTGGCAAACCAGTAACAGCCACACCCAACAATAATGCACCCAAAAAAGATAAAGATTTATTTGGCATAGATTCGTCCCTCATATTTCCATTTGTTATTTGTTGCCCCAATGGCAGGATTATACTCCACTTTTAACAGCTCTAATCCAGAGAATTTATCAAAGAATGTCTTCCATTCCCAAGGAGAATACCCTGAACTGACCTGAAATCCAAAAAACGTGTAAGTTTGTTGATTCGGCGGCACAGATCCATCCGGATTATTAGGCGGATCTTGAACTGTTTGTTTCGAAAATTGAATCGGTAAATTCGTTGCTTGAGTAATATCAATTAATTCATCCCGAATTTGATCAGCCGTTAAGGTCGGAATTGAAGCAACCGTCGGTATATCCCCAAAAGAAACCGTTCCTTTTGCTCCAGTGCCGGTATCATTCATTTGAATATTGACACGAGAAATTTTATATTCATTAATTGCCGATTTCAAAAATGAAATACGTCCGCCACGTTGTTTACTCCAAGACGTTTCAATTCCTTGAGGCGTACAGGCAATCATACCAATTTGCCATTGTGGAATTGTTAAATTGCTGAGCTGATAGGAATTGTCCCAACATTTATTCAAAAAGAATAACGTATCCGGAACTTTTTCCCACGGCTTAGGTTTTTCCGGTGTCGGTTCTACCGGCTTAATAACATCCGGTGTCGGAACGGCAACAATTTTTTTCGGTGTTAAAACACTATCCCATAACGTAAAAAATAAATAAGCTACCGCCAAAACCAATGCAATAACAACAACGGCCATCCCGATTAAAAACTGCGTTTTACGAATCGCACTGAGTTCTTGCAAACGGACCTTGCGCGTATTCTTAATCAAATCGGCCAAAATAATTTGCTCGGCCCCTTCGATTTGCCATTCGGCGGGGGCAATCTTTACATCCCAATCCGGCACAGCCATCATTGAGAAAAAAGCCCTTTGAGCATCTTCTTCGCGCAAAAATAAACGATCTTCTTCCGATAAAATTAAGTCATTACGAATGGAAACAAACCACCATCCTTCTTTGACACGGAATACGGCACAAACAGATGTTTTATCCGCATAGGCACTGGCCACGGCAGCGGCGGCAGACGGTTGTCCTTCCGCATGTCCCATAGATTTACGACCAATACCGTATTGCGGAGAGGAAGCCGGTCGCAAACAGTATAAATCAAAGCCCGGTTCGCTTTCAATAACCTCTCGAATTTCCGGCAACGGATCATCGGGATTTTGCAAAGATTGCCACAACAACCCAACGGCATACATCGTTCCGTCGATGTTTAACGTTCCTCGCAACTCCTTACGTTCCAGAACCGTTTCATTTTCTTGATATTGATCAGTGTTTTCCACGGAATATCACTCCTTATTAAAAATCACGCATCCGAGTTTCCGGTGACATCGGAGATTCCAAAACCTCCGGTGTCAACAAAATCACCAATACGTCACGCGTATTATTGTTATAGGCTTGACCGCCGAGTAAGCTCATTTTCGGTTTTCCGATACCTGACGTTGTCGTTGTATCAGCTACTTTTTCAAATCCTGTCAAGACCAATGTAGAACCTGAACGCATTGCAATTTCTTGCATAAAGCCACGCATTTGCATTTTCGGCAATTGAACGATGGTTGTTTCTTTATCTCCGTCAGAGGTGGTATCCTCTTCATCATCTTTGGAAGGGTTGGCCCCCATTGTTCCGCTGTTAGACGAGAATTGTTCCAAAGAAATCAAGTCGGAAATATTCAAAGAGAACAAAACAATCAAACGTCCATGATCCAAAATTCTCGGTAAAATTTCCATTGAGAAACCATAGTTCAGTGTATCCGTTTCCATATCCACTTCCGTATCACGGTCATCACCGCTGCCGGACGTTGTCACGCTGGTTTCTTTCACATAGTTTTCAGAAGTTGTCACTTGAACCGGAGCAACCTTATTATTCATCGTTGTAACAGAAGAACTGGTCACTAAAGAGGTTTTTCCCAGTGTAGAGAAAGCCTGAATAACAGAAGCGGTATCTTTCCACTTAGAATTCGGATTAATTAATGTTAAACTCATTAACCCCAGAGCCCCTGCCGTTGTTCCGCCGGCCGCATCAATGAAATACGGGCTGGAGAATGTACCGGCCACATCGGTGGAATTAAATACGGCACGCAAATCGAACCCGTAATTATCCTCACGAGAGACAGATACTTGCAACACTTTTACGGAAATGGCAACTTGACGAGTTAATTTTTCATTCCAACTGTTGATGTAGGCAGCCACTTTACGCATAATAAACGGACTGGCTGTCACAGTCACCGTTCCTGTCGGACGGCTGAAAGAAATTTGACCTTGTTCGCCGACAACTTGTTCTACCCCTTTTTCAATACTGTCCCACAAAGCCAAATTGGCAGATGTAGACAAGCTGGAAGAGGCATTACCACCGCCACCTTCACCCATGGAAGCTCCCGTAATTGAGGCATTCATTTGTGTTTCCGTCGGCAACGCATAAATCGTGAAAGCACGCGTTTCTTTCGTGAAGAAAGTAATGATACCTCCTTTATATCTCCACCATACACTGTAGCGATTGGAAATATAGTTGAGCAATCCACTGAGTTTTCCGGAATAATTCACCGGAACCGTTTCACTGGGTAAGGCTTCTTCTGCTTTTAAATCATCCAAACGAACCGCAATTCCGGTTAAATCCGTCAACTCTTGAGCCAATAACGGCAACGTTGTTTCTTCGGCAATAGACATTGTAATACCGTCATCGGTTTCCAACCAAGCCGGCAATGCTTCGCCTTCCATAATCTTAACACTGCTGTTCCCGAGCCAGATATCATTTTTTGTGCGAACAGTATCAACCGGTTCCGGCAAATCCGGAATTTCAGCTCGTTGCAAATGTTCTTCAGCACGTTCCAAAGTTGTTTCAATTTTATCATTCGTTTCCTTGACATATTTATTACAAGATGTCAAAGCCATCACACCCAGCATTAAGGCAGCGACTAAGCCGATTGTTTTAAATTTAGTTTGCATTTTCATCCTCCTGCGTGCTGATGACTAATACTCTGTTTCCTTTATAGAATGTACCAATCGGTGCCGGTGTTGCCCGAGCAAATGAGCGAATCAATGCTCCGGACACTTCCGTAAATGTCCCACGGAAAATCACCCCTGCCTCCAAATGATAATCTCTATCCAATTTCCAAATAACCGTCCAACCGGATTTTTCACCCCATTGCATCAATAAAGCACGCAAGGTATCGCCAGCTTTGGCTTCCCAATCATGACATTTTTCGCCATAGGATGCTTTTGCCGATAAAGACGTATCCTTTGTTGTTACGGCCGTTTGCGTTTTTTCTTCTATCTCAACTGTTGTGGTTTGAATCGTTTGTGTTTGAGAGTCAGGCGTTTCTACCGACACTTGTTCCGTTTGAGTTTGAGGTTCAGGTGTTTCCACAGCGACCGGTTCTGCTTGTGTTTTTACCTCTTCTACCGGTTCAACCTTAGGGGCTTCAATTTCCACAGAAACACTTGGTGTAATTGTTGCTGCTTCTGTCGTTTTAATTGTAACGGCAGAAGTTGTTTTTGTCGGTTGCACACGAACCGGTGTCCCCTCTTGAGTGGCCGGAGAGGAAACAGATAAATCCACGCCGCTTTGGCTACCATAATATGTTTTTTTGACCGGAACCGTTTCCGTTGTCGTCACAGTATAAGTTTGTTCAGAAAATTCAGGCAGATACAACGCCGTTTGCGAATCGGAAATCAAAACACACTCCATACCGGTATTATCCAAACAAGCCGGCTGAGGCTTCGCATACAGATCATAATCTTCATCTTGTTGAACAGTACATCCGATAAGCCCCAAAGAACAGGAGACAATCGCAACAAAGGCTGTATTTTTTAACAAATTAATTTTCATTTTTCACTCCTTTTTTCCTAACCATACTGTATTTCAAACCAATATACAAGAGTCTTTTCATTTTTTTACCATTTTGTTGTACGCTTTTCAACACGCCGTCCCGCTTTCGATTGTCGAATGGACACCGAAACTGCCTCTGGCTTGTCCATCAATCTCAAAATCAAGCTGTCTGTCGGTCTGTTTGTGAACACAACTTGAATCTGATGAGGAGATAACCCAGCTCCAATCAATGTATTTCTGACAACACTCAATCGTTTTTGTTGAACGGCCGGATTGTAAACACTTAAACGCACTTGAACAATTAAGCGCGGATCATTCAGAGCCCCCACTGAAAAAGCTTTTATCCACTTAATTGTTTGTCCGGAAAATTCGGAAGCATTTCTATAGAAAGAAACCTTAATCTCTTGAGGCATAATAAAGTCCGGACGTTCATTTTGATTAAAAGTCGCCAATACCCGATCCGCATATTCGGAAGGGATAACTTTGCGCGTCGGCGTTTCGATTATCGGCTCCGGTTCAGCCACCTTCGGCAAGGGCGCCAATGGAACCAATATCGGATGTTCAGGAACCGACACAACCGGCGTTTTAGGCACAATAGGTGCCGGAGTTAAATTCACCGGTATTACAGGTATATCAGAGGTCGGAACAACCGTCGGCTGTACAGATTGTTTTGACGGAGCAGCATGACCGGTCCCTATATAACGAGGCGCTTGCTGTGCCGTTGACACTTGTTTCGAAACCGTCTTTTCTTCCGCCCCAGCTTCACTTTTTACAGATGGTACACTTAACTTTACCGTTTCTGCTGGTTTTTTATCTGACTTAGAGGACACATCAAAAATCGGCAATTCTTCCGTTGTTGTCGTTGTCGTGGTTGTGGTAGTTATTGTTTTCGTAACCGAAACATTATCCGCTACATTATTTTGAACAACCGGTTCTTCCTTCAATTCTTCTTCTACCGGCAACAAATAAGTCGGCACCAAAAAATCCCCTTCGGCTGTAATGGTAGCCACATCCTCATCACCGTCAGACAATTCTTCCATATCGCCGGGCGTAGTGGTTTCTAAAGAATTCTCATCCGGTTCTCCATCCCCTTGAGCTATTCCATAATCCGCAGGAATATTTTCTGCCAAAGGTGTTGCAGCATACAAAAGCGCCGCCCCAAAACACAGCCCTATCGCCGAACTTAATAAGATTTGTTGTTTTGCCATGACTTTCATCCTTTTACACGTGTTTTTATGTCCTTTTCAGACATTATTTTACTTTATCATAAGTCAAATTCTTTAATTTTTTACTAACAAAAATAACTTTTTTTTCTCTTTTTTTTCATTATTTTGTAAAAAAGTGCTGGACAAAATACAAAAAATACGATAGACTATAAGTAAGCCTTAAGAAAGGCCTAATTGTTAATCAAGGAGGATCCTATGACTAAATTTATGAAATATTTATCTTTCTTTGCTGTAGCGGCCTTGGCCTTTGTTGCCACAGATGCATTTGCTGCTGCTGCCACAGGGGGTGAAGATATCTTTAACCTTGTGTTGCAACGTATGACAACAACCTTCCAAAACGTTCGTTCCGTAATTTTCGTTGTCGGTGGTTTCGGTTTGGTCGGTTTAGCTTTTGCTGCTATTTTCGGAAAGGTAAAATGGTCATGGCTGGCTGCTTTGGCAGTTGGTTTGGCTATCGTAGCTGCAGCCGGTGCTGTGGTTGACTACGTAACACGTGATGAATCTGCAAACGCTTACGATATCGGTGAATTCGGCGATACTCTGTATGGTAGTGGTGGTACTCAGTAAAGCGTTTGACCGACAAAACAGACCGTTCTTCGGAACGGTCTTTTTTTTGTATCCGAAATCTCTTTTCTTCAATACACTCGTTTTACAGCACATCAAACAGATTATAATGCCTTGTATGCTATGGTACCGCCATTCAATTAAATAAAACACATCGGTGTATGATATTGCCTCACACCACACAAACCGCCCTAATCATTTGACATAAATTTTTGAGGCAAACTGATAACAACACGCAATCCTTTAAGCGGACTGCTTTTCAGCCGAATATCACCACCATGAGACAAAACAATATCTTTCGTGATTGTCATCCCAAGTCCAACCCCTCCAGTTTCTTTATTTCTGGAATTTTCCAAACGATAAAAGGCTTTAAATACATCCTTACGTTTATTTTCGGGAATCCCCGGGCCATTATCATCTATTGTAACGACCGCCATTTTATCTCTGATTCCTAATGTTATTTGAGCATATGTCGCATAACGGCCGGCATTTGTTAAAATATTCGTTAAAGCTCTGGTTAAATCGGCAGGACGTCCCAAAATTTCAATCCGTTGTTCTGAGTGCAAATCTATTTTCTGACCTGTTTTCTTAAGCTTTTGAACAATATTTTCCACTAATGAATTAAGTACTATTAATTCCGGTGCGCTTTTATCTTCTCCTTTCGCAAAGGATAAATACCCGATTAACATTTTTTCCATTTCGGTAATATCTGATTGTAAATCCCGCACATTTTCATCTTGTTCCATCATGGAGAGCTGTAACTTCATTCGAGTCAGCGGCGTTCTTAAATCATGAGAAACGCCGGCCAACATATCCGTTCGTTCCGTTAAATATTTTTGAATACGATTTTTCATCATAATAAAAGAATATCCGGCTTGCTTGACTTCTGTTGCCCCACTGGGTTTAAACGTAAAGTTCATGTGTCCTCGCCCCATTAATTCCGATGCACGCGACAAACGTTCAATGGAACGTACTTGATTTTTCATAAACAAAAAAGCAATGGCGAACAATAAAACGGCAGAACCTATCAACCAAATTAAAAATACAAAAATTGTTGATGTAAAATACCTTTTTTTCGGAATGACCGTTGTCAAAACCCCTTGAGATAACTGAACACCGATATTGACAGAACGATCCGGATTTTGTGTCATAACAAAGGGATAAGGAAAATTTTTCATTTGAGCCGCCAAATGATAGGGAGTCTTACCCTTCAAGTTTACCTGATTCAACCGCTTATCCGGTTGCCAATTCATTTTTAAGGATAAATTCGTGCTAACATCCCTTAAAATATGATTTAAATCGTCATCGGTCGGATGACGTTCTATCGCCAAACTCACCATTTCAATTTCGCCGATTACGTCTGCCGCCAACCGTTTGGCAATCACATCCCAGTGGCGATCAAAAAAGAAAATAACAACAACGGCTTGCAATAAAACCATCGGCAACAGGATAATCAATAAAAATCGGCTAAGTAACCTTTGAGGAAATAAATACTGACGCACAGCCTTTAAGCCATAGCCAATCCATTTAAAAAAATTAATTATCAAAAGAAAAAAAGAATTTTGTGTTTTTTTTATCATCTTACAACCAACAAGTACCCTTGCCCTCTGACTGTTTGAATACACTGAGGTTTTTTAATATCTGTTTCCAATTTTTTACGTAATCTGGTGATTTGTACATCAATAGAGCGCAAATTATCTGTTTTTAAAGCCTCCCCCAGTTCTCCTCTGGAAACGGTTTCACCGGCCTTGAGCGCCAATGCCCTTAATAACTCTTGTTCTGCCGTTGTCAGCATAATCGGCGTATCATTTTGAAAAAGTTCCGTAGTTTTCAGATTGTATCGATAAGAGCCAAAATACAATTCATCATCCGGACGCAAAGCCTCTACCCGTTTTAAAATATTGTTAATACGCAACACCAACTCTCGCGGTTCAAACGGTTTAGGCAAATAATCATCTGCTCCGTTTTCCAGACCGGTTATACGATTAGAGCTATCCCCCATAGCCGTCAACATTAAAATCGGTGTTGACAATCCGTTTTCTCGTAACTCTTTTGTAAAATCCAGTCCGTTTTTCTGAGGCATCATCACATCCATGATAATCAAATCAAAAACAAATAGCTGTAATATTTGCTCTGCCTCAATCGGATTAGAAACCTCACTTACCATAAAGCCATTATCCGTTAAATACTTATTCAAGAGCTTTCTTAATCGGGTATCGTCGTCAATCACCAAAATATGAGCCGGCATTGTCATCGTTTTTCTAATCCTTTTGTGCCAAACGGTTGGTTATTTTTTCTCCGAGCTCCCCGCCTTGTCCCTCAAGATGGTTTGTCAAAACATAATGCATATCAAAAACATCTTGTGCAATTAAAGCTAAATGATGATGTGTCAAACACTCATTTTCCTTAACCACAGCGCATGCATGTGTTCCGAGCGCTGTCATCAACGGATATCCGAATGTCGTCCCTTGCCCTTTAATATCATGAAGAATCGGGTATAAATCCGAACGGATATAGGCGTCTAAATCCGTTTCCATTAACGCTTCGGCCCGTTTTAAACGTGTCTGTAACTTTTCAACCTCCGGCAATGTCCATGTCGGATAAGCGCCGGACATGGAATTGATAATCTCTAACGCTTGTTGTTCTAAGGCATTTTTGGAAGACGTTAAATTAACTGTATTTTTTTTAAAAATATCGGGCAAATCGTTATGTGAGGTCATATCATTTCCTTTTATTATTTCAATGAATTTATTAAAGTATATCAAAAAACACGCATTCTTGCCAACGTTTTTTTAATAAAAATAACATTTGGTATAAAAATATCATCTAAAGAAAATAGAACTATCTGCCACTGTGGCGATTATACAAGGCTGTTTCAGACACTCTCGACCCGGGATTCATTTCTTTATTCGGTCCTTGCTTTAAACTGCTTGCCGATAAAATGTCGGAAACTTTTCTTTTAGGAACATCATAAACTTTGATTTCATCAACGTTATAGTTTCCGATAATATGACGGATAAAATACCCTTTATCTTCAATAACCCTCTGAATAATTTCAAATGGATTTTTTCCTGTTTTCATATCCAACAATGCCCGATAATACACCAACCCATCCATTTTTTTAGGATCATAGTTTTCAGGCAGTTGATTAACCGTACGTTTAAAGACAGCGTGATTATTCATCTGAGTTCGACACAAATGATACATTCCTTCAAAATCCTGACTTTGTTCCATTTGTTGAGCTTGTTTCATAACATCATCAGATATATCGTAAGCATAATCACCCTTAGCCATATCCGTATCTTGAATACCATATATTGCATACGTCATATCTAACATTTTTGCCACCGTCGGCGTTACGATATGACACGGAGATAAATCAACTGTGACCCCGGCAAAATCTTTCCATGCTTTTTCTTTGTTTTTCAAATGATGTTGCACCGATTCAAAATCGTTTTGCGTATCGGAACGAGCAAACTTATGATAGTCAAAATAATACTCTTTCCAATCTTCCACAGTATTCATCATCCGATGAAATTGACTCGTTGTAACGGGAACATTTTCCTGAGATAACTTTTGAAAGGCCTCAAATCTGGAATGCGACAACAAAATTTGCATCATCAAATGATGTGCTTGTTCATCAGCTTTAGCACGCGAACAAGCCATTATCGATACATATTTTTTCTCCAACGGTAAATTTTGAGCCCATTCAGAATCACGCATTTCCTCACGATATTTTTTTCGATAAAATTCCCGGATAAAATCAAACGAGCTGTTTTTATTATTTAATTCTGAAATTGCCTTTGAATCAGCCTCAATTGCTTGGCGTTCAATAAAGTGAGAATAATCCTGATTATTTTCAAAAGACTTTTCCAAAGCCGGATAGCGTTCCTGAAGAATATGCTCTACCTCATGAAAAAATGTACCGACCGCTGGAAAATCGGTTTTCAAAACGATTTCATTTTTACCTTTTTTTGCCCCTCTTGCATGGAGTTTCACCAACATTTTATTTCCCTCTGGCGTCATTGTTACTTGCAAAGGGTCTTCCCCTAATGCTTCACCTATATCTATGTGACGACACAGATTGCGTAAAATTTTCGAATTATAAGGCGTTACTTTTTCACCTTCTCTGATTTTGTCCCAAAAATCGGCCTGCCCACCGTCCGAAACAACTTTAATATTTTGAATTAATGTATTCCATTCATGATTTTTAAGAGGTGCATAAATCGATAACTCTTTTGGAAATTCAGGCGACACTTTAGAAAAATTTTTAAAGTTTTCATATTCTTCCAACGACAAAGACAAATACCCCCCCTGACGTTCGGGATGAAACCCTAAAGCTGACAAGCTCTCTTCAAAACGGCGTTGTGATGCTTCATAATACTGACTTAACCGACAAATCATTTTATCTTCAGCATCAGATTTTACCCATACTTCTTTAGATAAACGCTCATACTCATCAAACATGCGCCACCTCATGATATATAACTTATTATATTATACATCATTTAAGATTTTTAGGCAAGAAAAAAGGCATTTTGAGCCTGTGATATGCTACCTTCTATCGATTAAATACTATCTTGTTTTATCCTAAGCTTATGTTTTTTTATATCCTAAATTTTTTATGTTGCATTCATCAGATGAATTTGCTATTTTGTTTTCAAGGCACGGGTTGTGCCCTGAGGTGTGCAAACCTCTTTAAACCTATCCTGCGATGCAGGATATAAAACCTTCCAACGGCGGTTGGAAGATGGTAGAATAGCCCACTTGGGTCAATATATCGTACTATTTGGTTTAAGTAGTTTGCAACTTCCAACCACTTTTAAAGTGGTTTTTGTTATATCGTAAACAAGAAAGGGAAACTGAATGACTACGAAAAATGTTGAAAATGGTCGGTCTATGGTGGAAATGCTGGGAACACTCGCAATTATCGGCGTTCTATCCGTCGGCGCTATCGCAGGATATTCCTATGCGATGGATAAATACCGTGCAAATACCATCATTAATGACCTGACACTCAGAAGCGTTGATGTTATTGCTCAATTAAATACAAAAAACACTATAGACTTATCTGATTGGCCCATGATAACAGCCGGCAAATATCCGATTAGATTAGAAGACAACTCAACCGGTATCCAGGTATCTGGCTTATCCAACCGTGTGTGCCAAATGGTATTTGACGGATTAATCAGACAAGCTACAATTAAAATCCAAGCAATGGAATATGATTCACCTACCGATACAAATGTATGTGCCACAGATAATAACACAATGGTATTTTATTTTGATGAGGAAGCTCAAACCCCAGATACCAAAGAAAATGAAAACAACCCAGAAATAGAAACTGAGACAGAGACAAAGACAGAGACAGAGACAGAAATAACAGAAACAGAAATAACCGAGACTGAAACAACAACTGGTGGTGACTGTACTTCTAATACAGATTGTGCACCAACCCAATACTGTGCTGATAAAAATGACAGTGCTGAAATAGCTCATCCCTATGAATGTCGAAACTTAAACTTTTCTGAACAAACGATAAATGGTAAAATGTATTATTTATCTCAAACTTATCTGAGTTGGTGGGATGCAGATGCGGCATGTAAAGCCTTAGGTAGAAAATTAGGTAAGACAATAGAAATGATCAGTATATCCGATCTTGCTAGCGATTGGGATGAGTACCTTCAAAATAAAACAGCAAATTGGACTGATTCTATCTCTTTTACTAAAACACCTCTTGCTGAAGGCTTAAGAAAAAACCTTTTTGGAGATACAGATTGGCTCTATTATTTAGGCGTTTGGACATCTGATAGTTACGATTCTCATTTGTCTTTCGTACTATTCCCAGAAGATGGGCTCCATAGCACTATAGAACGAAACCAAGAGGCGGGTGGCATTGAAGCGTACTACGCTGTGTGTAAGTAATTTGTCCTTTAAAAAACACCCTCGTCCGAGGGTGTTTTCATTTGACATATGAATGGGGATATTATTTTCTATCCCAACCGTTGCAAGGTCTTATC
>JAZKXP010000004.1:0-71542 GCA_045611665.1 Alphaproteobacteria bacterium
ATAGCGTCCTTTTACAAACGGATATTTGTATTGTGGCAATAAGCCTTGTTTCGTCGGAGCGTTTGTAGCGTTAAATTGAATGACATAGCTGAGCAATAAGGCGTTAGCCAAACCATGTGGCACATGGAATCTGGCACCGAGTTTATGAGCCATTGAGTGACACAACCCTAAGAACGCATTCGCAAAGGCCATACCGGCAATTGTGGCAGCATAGTGCATTTTTTCACGAGCGATTGGATCTTCTGCCCCATTTTCATAGGAACGTTTTAAGTATTTGAATACCAAGCGCATGGCTTCACAAGCATGACCGTCTGACATATTAGAAGCCATCACGGATGTGTAAGCTTCAATGGCGTGTGTCAAAACGTCTAAGCCGGAGAAAGCCGTCAAACCTTTTGGCATACTCATCACAAAATCCGGATCAATAATGGCCATATCCGGCGTCAATTCATAATCGGCAATCGGATACTTTTGACCGGTTTTATCATCTGTAATCACGGTAAACGGAGTCACTTCAGACCCTGTACCGGATGTGGTCGGAACGGCAACCATAACGGCCTTTTTACCCATTTCTGGGAAACGGATAATACGTTTACGGATATCCATAAAGCGCATAGCCACATCTTCAAATGACAAGTCCGGATTTTCGTACATCAGCCAGATGATTTTGGCCGCATCCATCGGAGACCCGCCACCAACGGACACAAACACATCCGGTTGATAACGACGCACGATTTGCAAAGCATTATTAACATTGGACAAATCCGGATCCGGTTTCACATCACAGAACACCTCTACGGACATACCATGAGATTCCAAAATATTGGTAATGCGAGCAATGTGTCCCAAATCAACCATCACTTTATCGGTAACGACAAAGGCACGTTTTTTACCCTCTAATTCGGCCAAAGCCAGTGGTAAACAACCACGTTTAAAGTACACTTTTTGCGGAATGCGGTACCACAACATATTTTCACGGCGTTCAGCCACAGATTTTGTATTCATTAAATGTTTTACTCCAATATTTTCACTGACAGAGTTACCGCCCCAAGAACCACAACCAAGTGTCAAGGACGGAGCCAATCTAAAGTTGTACACATCACCGATAGCACCTTGGCTGGCCGGCATATTAATCAGCGTACGACCCGTTGTCATAATTTTTGAAAAATGGTCCATATGGGCTGTGTTCGTTTCGTCTGTGTAAAGCACAGAAGTATGACCTGCCCCACCCAATTCAATGAGTTTTTGAGCCATATCCACAGCCGTTTCAAAAGATGAAGCACTGTAGAATGCCAAAATCGGGGACAATTTTTCATGCGCAAACGGATTGGAAATATCAACGCTGGTTGTCGGCGCAATCAACACCTTTGTTGTTTCGGGAACTTCAATACCTGCCATTGTCGCAATTTTATAAGCAGATTGCCCCACGATATCGGCATTGAGTTTGCCGTCTTTAAAAATCAATTTTTTCAGTTTATTTTTATCGGCATCGTTTAAGAACGCACAGCCACGGTCAATAAATTCTTGTTTGACTTTTTCATAAATGGGTTCTTCAACAATAACGGCTTGTTCAGAGGCACAAATCACACCATTATCAAATGTTTTACTCATAATAACGGAGCTGACTGCCATTTTAATATTCGCTGTTGTGTCAATGACAACCGGTGTATTACCGGCACCCACACCGATAGCCGGATTACCGGAACTGTAAGCGGCCTTTACCATACCCGGACCACCTGTAGCCAAAATCAAAGCGATATTTTTATGACCCATTAAATAGCCTGTAAGGGCCGGCGTCGGATTATCAATCCAAGCGATAATATCTTCCGGAGCCCCGGCAGCTACAGCAGCATCCAATACTAATTTAGCGGCATAGTTTGTGGATTTTTTAGCGCGTGGGTGTGGCGCAAAAATAATACCGTTTCTGGTTTTAAGGGCCAGCAAAGATTTAAAAATAGCCGTTGATGTCGGGTTTGTCGTCGGCACAATACCGGCAATCAAGCCAACCGGTTCGGCAATTTGTTTAAAACCACCGGCCGGATCATTACAAATCACACCGCATGTTTTTGTGTCTTTATAGGTGTTAAAAATATATTCGGCAGCAAAGTGGTTTTTAATCACTTTATCTTCCACAACACCCATACCTGTTTCTTCCACAGCCATTTTGGACAGCGGAATACGAGCAGCGGCACAAGCAGCGGCCGCAGCTTTAAAAATTTTATCAACTTGTTCTTGAGTGTAGGTTGCAAAAACGGCTTGAGCTTTTTTTACCTTAGCCACCAATGCATCTACATGCGCTTGTTCGGCTTCACTCAACCCGGCAGGCGCAGTCGTTTTTTTATCTGTCATACTTTCTCCTTTAAGTTTGCTGGTTAATTATGACAGAAAGATGACACATTTTTTCCCAAAAAGCAAGAGAAAGATTATTGTTTTATCACTTTTTCAAAAGCGCTCGAATGGCAGTTGTGGATCGCGATGGCAATTTATCGTGTGGAACTCTTTTTGAAACAATATATTGAATCCCTTTACTTTCAATAAATGCCCGTTTTTGCTCACTGTCTCCATCTTGATTAACAAAGAAAATATCGGGCTTTACAACATCTAACAATGGCGCGAAATCCATTATTCCGGTATCCGGTCCTATAAAAACCTGATGCACACAGCGCAGGGCCTCAACCATATATTTGCGTTCTTCCTGATTATATAACGCCGGCCTGTTTTTATATTTCAAAATCGTTTCATCCGACCCGATAGAGACGTACAGTTGACCATGTTCTGCCGCTTCCTCTAAAAAGGCAATGTGCCCGGAATGAAGCACGTCAAAACACCCAGATACCATTACTTTTGTCATAAAAACTCCTCATGAAAATAATCCAGCCATTTGATTTAACCGTTCAATACGTTTTTCAATTGGTGGATGTGTACTACCAAAAAACGCCATACGATTTGGATCCAACGGATCATAAATACAGGCATGCGACATATTTTTTGATTTATCTAAAACTTCCACACGGGCATCTTGTGAAATCTTACGCAATGCACGGGCCAACGCCGCCGGATTGCGGGTAATATAAGCTGCCGTTGCATCAGCTGCATACTCTCTGGTTCTAGAAATAGCCATGCGAATAATCGGCGCCACGACAAAATTAAAAATCAACAGCGCAAACCCAATCAAAAAAATGGCGGTTTTAGCTGTTCCTTCATCTTTATGACGCCCTCCACTGCCACCGATACGAAACAATAGTTCAGCAAGCATCGCACACACACCAAGCCCCGTAATAATAATCATATTTAGTCGGATATCCCGATTACCGATATGCCCCATTTCATGAGCAATCACCGCCTCTAACTCCAACGGTTCTAATTTTGCCACAATACCAGTTGTCAAAGCCACAGAAGCCGTCTTTGGCGAGTGTCCCGTTGCAAAAGCATTTAACGACTCGTCTTCAATTAAATACACTTTCGGAACGGGCAAACCGGCTGCAATAGCCACGTTTTCAACAGCATTATATATTTTTTTATGGGCCAACCGTCCATCATTCGGCACCAATTCGGCACCGGCGAATCCCAACATCATTTTATCGCCCATAAAATAGGAAATCACCCCCCAAATAAGGGCTATTCCGGCAATGGGCAGAGCAAATTCCAACAACATATTCCAAGCAACAGACCACCCGTTTGGACTGTGCATAAAAGACAATCCCATCACCAAGTAAATAATGACCAATAACAAAACAGGCATAGCAAAAACCAACAACATCGTTTTAATGTTGTTGGCCCAAATATGATCATAAACCGTTTTTGACGATACCATTTACACCCTCTTAGAAAGAAACCTTTGGTGTTTGTTGAACGGCTTTTTTTTCAGCTTCATCCAATTCAAAATATTCTGCCGGTTTAAATTTAAACGCATTCGCAATCAAATTGCTCGGGAACATTTCAATTTTGGTATTCAAGCTCATCACAACCGTATTATAAAATTGACGAGCGGCTTGAATTTTATTTTCCGTATCACTGAGTTCTTGTTGTAATTCTAAAAAGTTGGTATTGGCTTTTAAGTCCGGATAGGCTTCAGACAAAGCGAACAATGATTTAAGCGTACCCGTTAAAATGTTTTCATCTTTAGCCCGTTCTACCGTATCCGTTGCATTCATAGCCACATTTCTAGCCTGAATAACCGCTTCCAACGTTTGACTTTCGTGTTTGGCGTATCCTTTAACAACTTCAACCAAATTCGGAATCAAATCGTAACGGCGTTTCAGATGTGTATCTACCGTTGACCACGCTTCTTTCACATGTTGGCGGGCAACGACCAATTTGTTATATAAACTAATAACTAAAACAAATAAAACAGCAACAATAACTAAAGCAATTAACATTTTTATTTCCTTTCATGTTTGACAAAATAACGAATATAAGATAGTATTATCATTATTTATTATAAAAAGAAAGGATTTTTTTATGCATCCGTGGCATCATGTTGAGTTATATCCCGAAACACCGGATTTAGTACCGGCCATTATTGAAATTCCCAAAGGGTGTCAAATCAAATATGAATTAGACAAACCCAGCGGTTTATTGAAAGCAGACCGTATTTTATACAGCTCTGTTCACTATCCGGCCAACTATGGCTTTATCCCCAGAACATACTGTGATGATAATGACCCGTTGGATGTGTTGTTATTGGGTCATACCCTTTGCCCAATGTGTATTGCCAGAGCAAAACCTATCGGTGTGATGAAAATGGTTGATGGGGGTGAAGCCGATGATAAAATCATTGCTGTACATTTTGATGATCCGGAACTGGGGCACTATAATCACATTGACGAATTACCGCCTCATACATTAAAAATGCTGCGTCGTTTTTTTGAAGATTACAAAATCTTAGAACAAAAAGAAGTTACAATCGATTGTTTCTTAGGCCCCGGCGAAGCTAAACAGGTTATCGGAGCGGCGATGAAATTGTACGAGGCCGAAAAGGAAAATTTACCAGGATACAATGTTAAATGACCCCTCAAAAGATAGAGTCTCTCTTAGATATCGCCCCTAAATACGATACCATTTTTACCGATATGTTTGGTGTCATTTGGGATGGTGAGGCTTTTTTTGACGGCGTTTTTGATACTTTTGCCCATCTGAAAGAAATAGGTAAAAAAATCTATATCATTTCCAATGCCACAACCGTTGGTTCGCTGATGAGTGAAAAAGCCGCGCGCGCCGGATTGAAGTTGGGTCAACATTTTGATGGATTTTTGACCTCAGGCGACACATTAAAAGATAAATTATCACAGGGATTTTTTGAACAAATTGCTGCTAAAAAAGATTATCTGTTTTATATAATCGGACGGGATAATCCTTTGTTATTTGACGGATTAGAACATCACAAAACATCCGATTTAAAAAAGGCCGATTTTGTTTATATCAGCAGTTTAATTATAAACGGCATTCATCCCACTTCTTTAGAGGCTTTTTTACCCGATTTGGAACAAACATTGGCTTTAAATTTGCCGGTGGTATGTGCCAATCCTGACTTTTTTGCCTTATATAAAGATTTAAAATATTATACGGGCGGTTCTGCGGCAAAATGGTATGAAGAACACGGAGGAACGACTCATTGGATTGGCAAGCCTTATACCAATATTTTTGACTATGCTTTAAAAATGACCGGTTCGAATAAAAATAAAACCGTTATGATTGGTGATACATTACGGACAGATATTGCCGGTGCCAAAAACGCCGGTTTAGACAGTATTTTAATTACAGGACGAGGCATTACCCATGATGACATTCAAAATAGTAAAACATTGGAAGAATGCTTTAAAGAGAATCATGTGCGCCCGACCTATTTATTAGATATGATTAAGTGAAAGGAGTTTAATATGAAAACTTTAATCGGAATTCCGGCTCGCTATGGGTCAACACGTTTCCCGGGGAAACCACTAGCTAAAATTGCCGGAAAAGAAATGTTATTGCGTGTTTATGAAAATGCGATGAAAGCTGCCTCAAAATTTGACGGATGCGAAGCCATCGTTGCCACGGATGATGAACGCATTATGGCTTTTTGCGCCGAAAAAGGAATAAAGGCTCAAATGACCTCATCAGAATGCAGAACGGGAACAGACCGCATTGTGGAACTGGTTCGCTCACAGGCTGAAAAACCGGAATTTGTCGTTAATTTACAAGGCGACAACCCCATTTGTCCAACATGGTTTATTGAAGCCATTATCGGCGCCTATTATAACGATAACACCGTTGAAACCGTTACACCGGTTGTGAATTTATCTTGGACGGAATTGGACAGTTTGCGTGACCACAAACGTGAAACGCCATTTTCCGGTACAACGGCCGTTTTTAATGATAAAGGCGATGCTTTTTATTTTTCAAAAAACATTATTCCGGCCATTCGCAAAGAAGATAAAATCCGTGAAACAGCCGATATGTCTCCGGTCTATCGCCAAGTCGGATTATACGGATATCGCACGGATATTTTGGAAAAAATTGCCTCTTTGCCAGAAGGTGTTTATGAAAAATTAGAAGGCCTTGAACAACTGCGTTGGATTGAAAATAATATTAAAGTGCGTTGCGTTAAAGTGGATTATCGCAACTTTACAAAAATGGCGGCTTTGTCCGGTGTAGATTCTCCGGCAGATGTGGCGCGTGTTGAAGCTGTGTTAGCTGAATATGGTGAATTTTAACAAGGAGGTATCATGACAACTCGTTTAATTATTGCCCGTCACGGAAATACGTTTGAAAAAGGTCAAACACCGACACGAGTCGGCGCCAGAACGGATTTAGCCTTAGTGGAAACAGAACGCGGCACAAATGTCGGTTTGTATTTGAAAAAAGCCGGATTGTTGCCGGAGGCTGTGTTTGCGGCCCCTTTGAAACGGACCACTCAAACGGCAGAATTAGCCATCAAAGCTATGGAATTGGATACCCGCGTCATACCGGAACATTCCTTTACGGAAATTGATTATGGTCCGGATGAAAATAAAACGGAAGACGAAGTCATCGCCCGTATCGGTCCAGAGGCTATTGATTTGTGGAATAAAGAGGCTATCGTGCCAAACGGTTGGGTTGTGAACCCTAAGGGCATTATCAATGATTGGCGCGCTTTTGCCGATAAAGTGGAAAATGAATATCATGGCAAAAATGTTTTGGTTGTATCCAGCAACGGCATTATTCGCTTTGCCCCATATTTGACAGGCGATTTTGACGGATTTTGCCGTGAACACGATATCAAAGTCGGCACCGGATGTATTTGTATTTTTGAAAAAGAAGACGGTGATGCAACATGGCGCTGCACCACTTGGAACCTCAAACCAAAAGATGCATTAGCAAATTTATAATATCAATACAAAAAACGGAATCAACCTCGGTTCCGTTTTTTAATGTTTCTTATTCTATTTTTAAATATATCATTAACTATATTGAAATAAAAATATACATTTTGTTTATTTATTAAATTATTATTTTTACAATAGAGTGTCATTTTTCGAAAAAAACGATTTTTTAAAGAAAAATAATCATTTTTTACACTTTTTTGTTGCAATTATATTTTTATTGGTGTATCCATACTTTCAGATACAACAAAAAATTGTCTTAAGCTTTGAGGACAAATAAAATCATCAGCCGAAACAAGATGTTTGTTGTATAGGGGGACTTTGTTCCAACCGACAGATTAATAGGGGGAGTTAATCTTGGATACGGTTGTGAATGAAGAGGATGACCGGCGACCTTTGAGACGTCGGCCATTCTTTTTATGGGTACAAAAAATTTAATCTTTATGATACGGATGACCATCTAAAATGGTTTTAGCACGATAAATTTGCTCGGCAAGCACCACACGCATCAGCATGTGAGGAAGCGTCATCCGACCAAACGATAATTTTAAATCTGCCCGCTGTCTTAAAGTTTCAGAATGTCCATTGGCTCCCCCGATTAGAAAAGCCACCGTACCAACACCGCTATCTTGCCATACACGCAAGCGGCTGGCCAACTCACGAGAGGACAGTGTTTCTCCTCGCTCATCCAACACCACAATTTTGGCATCATTTGGTAACGCCTTTAATAACAATTCGGATTCAGCCGATTTTAATTCATCTACCGGCAATGCGCGTTTTTCTTCAACCTCTTTTATTTCAACCGGCCATCTGGTTTTGGATACATACTCATTTATCAGAGCCTCTTCAGGGCTCTTTTTTTTCATTTTACCAACGGCACCGATAATTATTTTCATTGACACTTCTTTTCATATTTAATAGGCAATAACTCACCGATTTTATGAACGTCATACCCTTTTTTATTATCGGCCGGCACAACAACCAGTGTATCCTTATCGCCATAATCGGCAATAAACTCACGACATCGGCCACAAGGCGATACCAGATAGGCGTCTTTATCCCGAGCTACGGCAATTAATTTGATTTTCATATCCTCTTCAGCCATCACAGCTCTGGCAATTGCCGACGTTTCGGCACACACAGCAATAGACGGTTGCGTCGTTCCCAAATTTAATCCGGTATAAATATGCCCATTGTGTGTTAATATTGCCGCCGCCACCACAAAATGATGACCGTCTTTTTGATACCGCTGTTTAATCAGCTCTTGAGCTGCCGTTATAACCCGTTCAATATCTTTTTGCATCTTAATTCACCTCTTTAATCAACGCGTCCAAAGACTCTCTGGCCTCTTCTTCATATTCAGCCGCCTTCTCTTCTATTTCCTGCCGAATTTCTTGTTTAATTTCCTCACCGGTTTTTTCGACTGTTTTTTCCTTTAATCCCTTTTGTTTGTAAGATTTAATATCTTGTTTTATCGCCTCAGGAATAAACTTTTCCAACACTTCAGACGATTGTTGTATGTAATACACGCTGACATTTTCTTCTTCTGCCTGTAACAATTGCTGAGATGAAAACACCATGGAGGCGCAAATATAAATGATTGCGATTAATAACCAAGCCCGAAAAACGCCAAATAACAATCCCAAAATTCTATCCAATCCACTCAATGAGCTTTCTCTGAGTTTTGAGGCAATACCGGCATTAATCAGTGTCATAATAACTAACACCAAAATGGCAACCAATACCGACCCTAACACCCCGGCAATGACTTCATTACTGATTAACTTTCCCATAATCGGTTGAGATAAAGAGTAACTGTAAAGACCGGCAATCCCGGCAACAATCCACGAGGTAATTCCCAATAATTCCCGCACTAAGCCACGATACAAGGCAAAAATAACGGATAAGAAAACCGCAATCATGACTAAAATATCAATAACACCCATTACTGACCTCCTGTGAATAAATCTACTAAGGTTTTTAAATGCCCAACTTCCATCACTCTAATATCGGCTTGTTTATTCTTTGTTTGACGTCTGGGCGGAATCATGGCTCGTTCAAACCCCAATTTAGCCGACTCTTTCAAGCGTAAATCCGGTTGAGAAACGGCTCTGGCCTCCCCCGACAACCCAATTTCACCAAATACCACCATATCCGCCGGAACCGGTTTTTGTACCAACGAAGAAACAATAGCTGCCGCCACAGCCATATCACATGCCGGCTCAGTAATTTTTAATCCTCCGGCAACATTCAGGTAAATATCCTTATTGGCAAATGCGACCCCACATCTGGCCTCCAATACGGCCAAAATCATATTCAGCCGGCCACTATCCCATCCGACAACGGCCCGTCTGGGAGCAGACCCGCCTTGAGGTGCAACAAGTGCTTGGATTTCCACCAACATCGGGCGAGACCCTTCCACACCGGCAAATACACAGCTACCGGCGATATTCCCCCGTCGTTCGGCCAAAAACAAAGCCGATGGATTCGGAACTTCTGAAAGTCCCAGTTCCGTCATTTCAAACACACCGATTTCATCCGTTGCCCCGAACCTGTTTTTAACGGAACGCAAAATACGGAAATGATGTCCTCTGTCGCCTTCAAAATACAAAACGGTGTCAACCATATGTTCTAACACTCTGGGACCAGCCAATGTTCCTTCTTTTGTAACATGTCCCACCAAAAACAATACAAAGCCTTTGCGTTTGGCAAGGCGTATCAATTCATGACCGGCGGCGCGCACCTGTCCAACTGTCCCAGGCGCAGAATCCAGCGAATCCACATACATTGTTTGAATTGAGTCTATAACCACAATGTCAGGAGATTCTGCCGTATCTAACGTGGCTACAATATCTCGCACATTAATGGCACTGGCTAAATCCACCGGAGATGTTGCCAATCCCAAACGTTGCGCTCTCAGACGCACTTGGTCAACTGATTCTTCACCGGAAATATAGACACACTTTGTGGGACAGCCCTCTTTATTCACACCATGCGATAATTTGGATACCGTTTGCAATAATAATGTAGATTTTCCTATCCCTGGGTCACCCCCTACTAAAATAACGGAACCAGGGACTAAACCACCACCACAGACTCGGTCCAGTTCTCCTATATTGGATTTTAAACGAAATAGAATTTCGGGCGCCCCTTTTAAATCGGAAAATTGTAATTTACGCCCGCCTTGTCCACCGGTTGCTGTCGGGCTTTCCCGTTCGGGAATTTCCTCCTCAACAATCGTATTCCACGCATTACACGCCGGACACTTTCCCGCCCATTTTGCAAAAACGGAACCGCATTCTTGACACACAAACCTTGTTTGGGCTTTTTTAACCATCTTAAACCTTTACTTCCATTTTAATCGGCCCATTGGCTGAACCGGCGACGAATTGACGCACATACGGATTTTTGGTTTTTTCCAGCTCTTTAACCGTACCGACCCAAATGATTTTTCCCTCATATAACATCGCAATTTTATCGGCAATTTTCTTGGCCGAATTCATATCATGGGTAATGGTCAGAGCCGTTGCCCCCAATTGTTTCACCGTAGATACAATTAAATCATTAATCACATCGGACATAATCGGATCTAAACCCGTGGTCGGCTCATCAAAGAAAATAACTTCCGGATTTGTGGCAATCGCCCGAGCTAAACCGACCCGTTTTTTCATACCACCGGATAAATCCGCCGGATATACATTCGCCACATCCTTATTTAACCCCACCTGAGCCAACTTTTCAATAGCAATGCGTTTAGCCTCAGCCTTTGATACCGTTTTGTTTTGCAACAATGAAAAAGCCACATTTTCCCAAACAGACAAACTGTCGAACAAGGCCGCGCTTTGAAACAGCATGCCGATTTTAGCATTCACCTCATCCCGTTCAGAAGAAGTTAAATCAGCTAAATTTTGCCCATCAAATTCTATTACACCTTTATCAGGGTGCAACAAACCCAAAATACATTTTAAGGTAACGGATTTGCCCGTACCGGACCCGCCGATAATCACCAAAGATTCCCCCTTGATAATATCCAAATCCACACCATTTAACACTTTCTTTTTACCGAAAGCTTTATAAACCCCCGTCAATTTAATTTTAGGCGTATTGCCCTCTCTCTTTCGGGCTATTTTTGCCCGTGCCCCTTGAGGCAAAAATTTCATCAGTATTCTTCTCATAAGGCGAAAAACACCTCCGTCAAGATATAGTTAAAGATTAAAATTAAAATACTGGCCGACACAACGGCATTTGTTGTGGCCTGCCCAACCCCTTGAGCGCCACCTTTGGAATAAAAGCCGTTATAACATCCCAGCAACGTAATGATAAATCCAAACACCGCCGCCTTTGTCATACCGGAAATAATATCCATAGCCTGTAAATATTCCCACGTATTCATCAAGTATGTTGACGCATTAAAATCCAACTTATAAATACCGATTAAATAACCGCCACAGATACCGATAATATCCCCGATAAGCACCAAAATCGGCAACATAACGACACCGGCCAAAATTCTCGGCACAATTAAATACCTGAACGGATTTGTTGATAATGTTGTCAGAGCATCGATTTGTTCCGTTACCCGCATTGTACCAAGCTCTGCCGCCATTGCTGCCCCGATACGGCCGGCCACCATCAATCCCGCCATAACAGGCGCCAACTCTCGCGTTACAGAAATTAACACCACCATCGCCACAGGACCTTCGGATGAAAAGGACGAAAAGCCTGTATAGGTTTGCAAGGCAATCACCATACCGGAAAATAAGGTTGTCAATGCAACGACCGGCAGAGAATAAAAACCGATTTCAATCAGTTGCGCTCCCAAAGCCCTCACATAAAACGGGCGTTTAAAACACTGCAAAACGGCCTCTCCGGCAAACAATCCCAATCGACCAGCGGCCGCAAAAAAGTTAAGCGCCACTCGCCCGATTTTATCCACAAATTGTAATCTTATCGCTGATTTCATTTGTTTTCCTTCTTTATGTAATATAGGGTCAGTATAAACCGAATGAATGGGTATTGCAACAAAAAAGCATAGCGATACCCCGACAAAGTACCACCATTTTGATGACAGTTTCGTTTGTGTTTGGACGAATTCCTTTCTAAGATAAACCCATCCCATAAAATCCAGACATTTTAGAAGCCCTATCTATCGGACAGTGCATAAATATGTGTCATTTTACCTATAGCCGCAAGACGGATAAAACAAAACAATGTCGAACATACACCAATCTGTTTGTTTTTTTAATTTTACCCACAAAAAAAAGGGAGGCAGTTGTGATTCTGCCTACCCCCACACACAAAACATCATTCTTATCAAGTAATCACAGTAGCGACTTCTCGGTCGGTAAACCGTTTTGTATCACTTATTTGATTAAACGCCTCAATCAAATCAGCAAGCGTTTCTTGTACATCCTCATTTAAACGAGCCTTATCCGTTACCGTTTTATTGTAATAGACCCGCATTGTGGCACCACTGCTGCCCGTACCGGATAAACGCACGACAATTCTGGCCCCTTCATGGAACACGATTTCCACAACTGGCAATTCTTCCACCACCCCCGTTGTGGGATCGGTATAAACAAATAATCCCGCTTGCTTTACCGTTAAATCACCAAATTTTTGCCCCTCAAGTGTTTTGGTTTGTTCCGTTAAATGGTGCATGACGGCATTGGCATCATCCGATTCTAACCCTTCGTAATTATGGGTAGAACAATAAACACGACCGTATTTTTGCCAATGATCCAACGTAATTTGTTCCACGGTTTTTCCGGTTTTCGCCAAAATTGTCAACCACGCGAGCACCGCCCAAATTCCGTCTTTTTCCCTTAAATGAGAAGAACCGGCGCCAAAACTTTCTTCCCCGCACAAAGCAATTTTATTATGGTCCAGCAACGACCCGAAATATTTCCACCCTGTCGGTGTCGCATAAATAGGCAAACTCTTTGCCGTTGCTACCGCATCCAAAGCCGTTGATGTCGGCATAGACCGTGCAACCCCATATAACCGCCCTTTATAGTAAGGAATTTCCTCTAAATAATCGGCAAGAATGGCCAAACTGTCAGAGGGATTCACAAAGAAATTATGTCCTAAAATCATATAGCGATCGCCATCTCCATCCGACGCCGCTGCAAAATCCGGGCCGTTTTCACTATAGGCCATATCGACCAAATGTTTCGCATACACCAAATTTGGTTCCGGATGCAATCCACCGAAATCCGGCATAGGATCGGCATGAATAACACTCCCCTCTTTAGCGCCCAGCATTTTTTCAAAAATCCGTTTCGCATAAGGTCCCGTTACGGCATTCATTGAATCAAATACGAATTTAATGCCTTTTTTGAAATAGTTTTTCAACAAATCAAAATCGAAAATTTCTTGCATATAGTCAGCATAATCATCAACCGAATCAACAATTTCTATTGTCATTGTCCCAATCGTTTGAATACCAACGACAGACAAATCAACATCCGACGTATCCACCATCCAATACCGATCAATTACTTTTGTTCGTTCCGCAATTTTTTGCATTAATGTTTCGGGAGCGCTTCCACCGGCGGCATTATTAAATTTAATTCCAAAATCTCCATCCGGACCTCCGGGATTATGAGACGCAGACAAAATAAGTCCGCCAAAAGCTTCGTATTTGTTAATCAAATGAGAGGCTGCCGGTGTTGATAAAATACCGTTTTGTCCCACAATAACACGTCCAAATTGATTTGCGATAGCCATTTTTATAATCGTTTGAATGGCCTTTTCGTTATAGTACCGTCCATCTCCGCCAATAACCAAAGTTTTCCCTTCAAACCCTTCCAAACAATCAAAAACCGATTGCACAAAATTTTCGATGTATCCCGGTTGACGAAAGACAGATACCTTCTTACGAAGTCCTGACGTGCCCGTTTTTTGATCCATAAAAGGTTTTGTTTTTACGGCCGTAATATCCATTTTTTTCTCCTTGTACTTTAATGCTTCCAATATAACGGCCCCATCAAAAAAAAGCAAGCGATTACGCAAAAGATTTTGCAGACTTTTTCATATTTTATCATAATCCCCGACCGTTTTTCTGTTTAATTTAAGCAAAAAAAACACTCCGTTCGAAAAACTTCTACGGAGTGCATAAAAAACACAAAAAAAACACAAAAGAAAGATGTTAGGCTTTTTTTACTAAAGCTTTAACGGCAGCAGCCAATCTGGAAATTTTACGGGCAGCTGTATTTTTGTGAATTGTACCACGACTGGCAGCACGAGCCATCAAAGACTCTGTTGATTTAAAAGCAGCAACAGCAGCTTCTTGATCACCGGCAGCAATCGCCTTTCTTGTTTTTTTAACTTCTGTTCTGACGGCGTTTAAACGATTGGAATTAATAATCGCTCTTTTATTATTGCGTCTGACGCGTGTTTTCGCCGATTTTAAATTGGCCATTTTCTTATCCTTACTGATATATTAAATTAAACTAAGGACTAATTTGTACCTCAAAAAAAAGCAAAAGTCAAGATATTTTTACAAAATATTTACTTTTTTAATTATTTCATCTTATCCGCATCGGAAAAAATTGCATCTGTCGGCGGCACAGCATCGGCCATTCCTGCCGCTTCGGCAGCAGCCCGCTCTTGTTGTTCACGCAGTATTACCTGCCCCGGCAACACATCCGATTGGAAGTTGACACCTAAGATAGAATCGATTTCGGCATCAATTTTTTCCAACTCGACCAGTTTTTCCTCAACCCGTTTTTGTTGTTCTTCCAAAGCCATTTGTTTTTCATTTAACATATCCGGCAATAAAGCTTCAATAGATTTTGTCGCAATTTCAATTTCTTCCGTTGTCAAAAATTGTTCCAATAACAACGCCAACCGCGTTGCCCCTTCATGTCCGTTCATTGAGGCAATAAACGCCCACTTATAGGCCACCAAGTCATTTTGCGGCAAGACAATCCCCTTATTATACAGCTGAGCCAATCTGTATTGAGCCTCTGTATGTCCTTGCAAGGCGGCAGCCGTCAAACAATAACTGGCCCCGAGACGTTTTTCCGTTTTTTCCATCAACAAGGCTTCACCATACAAAAACAAATCCTCTTTAGTCGGCATAAAGACGCCACCTCTGGCTTCATCAAACTGCCCGTCACATTGTGGCGGAATAACCGCTTCTTGATTGTGTTCATCAAAGGTCCAAAAAGCCCCTTGTGCCTGACTTTGAACCGATATCAATAAAGCCCCCAAAAAGAATCCGGATAATAAAATATGTTTCATAAAATATCCTTTTGCTGTGTCGTCTCTTACCCTTTTAAATCTTTTTTTTTCAAATGGCAAGCAAAAAAATGAATTATCTAAAAAAGACAAACTCTTGACATTTAACTTCTTAAAATCAGAAAAATCACACAATGGATACAACCACACGTAAATAAGATATTGTAAAATTCACATCCTTTTATTTGCTCTTCATCCACCATGTAAGAGACGAAACGCCTTTCATCGGAATAGTCTCGGGCATATCAAATTTATCCCAATAAACATAACGCAAAACCGGTGTATGCCAGTGAGGTATCACCAGATAAGACCACAATAAAACACGGTCAAGAGCTTGCGTGGCGATTTGCAATTCCGATGCGGTCTTTGCAGAAATAATTTTTTCGATTAATGCATCAATGGCCTGATTTTTAATGCCGGAATAATTCATAGATCCATGCGTGTCGGCCGATTCACTCCCCCAAAAATAACGTTGTTCATTTCCGGGAGACAAAGATTGCCCCCATACGGAAACAATCATATCATAATCAAAGGTATCCAACCGATTTTTATATTGTATCACATCGACCGTTGTAATTTTTGCCTGTATCCCCAATCGTTTTAACCGACCGGCAAAAGGTAACACAACCCGTTCCCACATCGGCGCCGACGCCGCATCCAACAAAATTTCAAAACTAAATGGTTCTCCTTGATGATTTTTTAGAACACCATCTTGCACGACCCACCCCGCCTCAACCAGCAAGTCAAGTGCTTTTTTTAGGCTATCCCGCATATCCCCATTTTTATTTTCCGGCAACACAAATGGTTTATCAAACACCGCATTCGGCACCATAGACCGATACGGAGCCAACAAAGCCTTTTCTTCCAGACTCGGCAACGGAGGTGCTTTTAAGAACGAGTTGTCAAAATAACTGGTGGTACGTCGATATAATCCATGAAACAAATTTTGATTAGCCCAATTAAAATCAAACACGTACGACAAAGCTTCACGCACCCGAGAATCGGCAAAAACAGGCCGCCGCAAATTAAACACAAACCCCTGCATACCGCTGGGTAAATGATGGGCGAATTCTTTTGTTTTTAAACGGCCTTCTTTTATGGCCGGCTCTTCCGTTAATGCGGCCCACTTTTTGGCTTCGTTTTCCTGACGAATATCGATGGCACCGGCCTTAAAAGCCTCACTCATCACCGTAGCATCACGGTAATAATCATACTTAATGATTTCAAAATTATTCTGACCGCGATTGACATTCAAATCCATTGCCCAATATGACGGATTCAGCCGATATTCAATAAACTTACTCGGATCAAACTTATCCACAATATAGGCACCGCTGCCGACAGGAACATCTAATGATGTTTTCGTAAAATCCCGATTTTGCCACCACGCTTTGCTCAAAATCGGCAGTTCCCCTAAAATCAACGGCAACTCACGATTATTAACTCCCTCTTGAAAATCGAATCGCACACGATGTTCCCCCTGACGATAAACCCTTTCCACATCGGCATAATAATATCGATAAGTCGGCAACCCTTTATCCCGTAAAATTTCAAACGAAAAAATCACATCTTCCGGCGTAATCGGAGACCCATCCGAAAAACTTGCCTTTGGATTAATATCAAAAGCAACCCAAGAACGATCATCAGGCACTTCTATTGTTTCAGCAATCAATCCGTACAAAGAAAAAGGTTCATCTAAACTCTGACGCATTAATGTATCGTACATTAACCCAACGCCGGCCGGAGCAATCCCATTTATCACATACGGATTAAATGTATCAAAAATGCCAATGGCTCCTTGCGTTAATGTTCCGCGTTTAGGTGCATTCGGATTGACGTATTCAAAAGAATGAAACCCTGCCGGATATTTGGGAGCTCCATGCATACTGATGCCATGCTGTGAATGAGCCCATACCGCTGAAGACACCATAATCCCCACAGTAAACACAATTATTCTTCGTAAACTCTGCAAAACCGTTTTCCCTTACCTAAAGAGGATAAAATTTCATATCCGATTGTGCCGGCATCAATCGCCATATTATCGGCTCGATAGACGTCATCCAAAATCATGGCTTTATCGCCAATCTTAACATCCTGTAAATCTGTAATATCGCACATAATATTATCCATTGAAATACGTCCGATAATAGGGGCATTTTGACCATTTATCCGAACCAATCCCCGATTAGAGAGCGATCTCATGACCCCATCTCCATATCCAATAGACACCACCGCTATTTTAGATGTTTTGGATGCTTGGAATGTGGCGCCGTACCCAACATATTCTCCCCTTTGCACCTCTGCAATCTGCAACACGGGAGCGGAAATAAACACTGTCGGTTTTAGAGCCGATACCGTTACCCCTTTGACTGTATTTAATCCATATAAAGCCGCCCCTAAACGCACCATATCAAATTGAAAATCCGCCCCCAAAAAAACACCGTCAGAAGCCGCTAATGTTGCCGGCAGACCCAACTTATCACGTATCATTTTAAACGCACTCAGTTGTCGTTGATTCATAAAATGGAGACAATCATCGGCGCATGCCAAATGCGACAGAACATAAGAAAAACGACCCACACCGTTTGATAGCAATTCCGGAATATCCTTCTCTCGAAATCCCAAACGATTTAAGCCTGTTTCCACCTGAATAATCGGTTTAATACCATCAATATTCAAACCGTTCCACAATTTCAACATGTGAGGAGAAGCAATAACGGGCGTCAACCGATAAGTCCAAAATAAATCGGCACTATCCTCACCAATTCCTTGTAACACATAAATATCGGCATCCGGCGCACAGGAACGAATTTCCGCCCCCTCGATAGCATGCGCCACAAAAAAAGCATCACACCCCTCTTGTACTAACCGTTTTACAACCGCACTCGCCCCTAATCCATAAGCATCCGTTTTTACAACAGCCGCAGCCCGTCCTGTCGTCAAGCGCTTTAAAACACGCCAGTTGTGAGCGAGATTAGATAAAGAAACCTTAAATTCCGGTCTGGTTAATACAGGCATTTATGCATCCTTTTCCACAAAGGATACCTGTACATCATCAGGTAATGTCATTGTTTCATATTTTGAAATCGGTTCATCTTTCATGATAGACAAATGAGATTGTTGCGATTTTACATTATTTTCCTGTCGCACAGGTAACTCTGACATCTGTATCATCATTTTTTCCAATGTTTTTAAGCGTTGAAAAATATGACGTAAAATCAGCTGTTGCCGATAAAACAACACGCCGGAAAACAAAATAAATCCAACGGCCAAAACCCACAATAAAAACGCTAAAATCCCAATTTCCCATAGAATAATTTGCATATATATTTCCTTTTTATGACATCTGCACCAAAATGCTGGACTTTTTGCATTATAATGTGTATAATCTTAAAAATCAAACAAAAAGGGTAAACAATGCAATATTTAGATTTTGAAAATAAAGTTTTAGAAATTGACGCTCGGATTGAAGAGGTCAAAATATCAAAAACAAATGATGCCGAAGGATTGGCAAAGGAGTTGGAACGCCTGAAAGAAAAAAAACAAAAAGTGTTAAATGATTTATACAAAGATTTAACGCCATGGCAAAAATGTGCCGTTGCCCGTCATGAAAACCGTCCGCATACCGTGGATTATATTAAAGCTATCTTCAAAGATTTTTCACCTTTAAGCGGGGATCGGGCTTTTGCCGAAGATAAAGCCATTATCGGCGGTCTAGCCAAACTTGGCAACGATACAGTTATGGTTATCGGTCATGAAAAAGGCCACGATACAGACTCTAGATTAGAACATAATTTCGGTATGGCAAAACCGGAAGGATATCGCAAAGTTATTCGCTTAATGCGTTTGGCGGAACAGTTTGGTATTCCCGTCGTGACGTTGGTAGATACGGCCGGCGCCTTTCCAGGGGTAGAAGGTGAAGAACGCGGACAAGGACAAGCGATTGCTTCATGCACCGAAACATGCCTTGACCTCAAAGTTCCCTTAGTCGCCACTATTATTGGGGAAGGAGGCAGCGGAGGAGCCATTGCAATGGCTGCCGGCAACACGATTATGATGCTTAAAAACTCCATTTATTCTGTCATTTCGCCAGAAGGATGCGCGTCCATTCTATGGAAAGATCATAAATTCGCACCAAAAGCTGCCGAAATTTTGAACTTAACTGCCGATGATTTAAAACGTTTGGGCGTTATTGATACCGTTATTACAGAACCGGCAGGAGGGGCGCATCGTTTTCCAAAAGAAACTATGTTGGCTGTTCGAGATGCGATACAAGAAGCCTTAAGCGCACTTAAAGGTAAAACCGGAGAAGAACTGAAACGCCATCGTCAAGACAAATTCTTACAAATGACACGACTGGAACAAACGGAAGAGTAGACCGCCAAACAATTTCTCGGATATTTATTATATAAAAAATTCAAATTAAGTATTTGAATAATATACGTTTTTACACAAAACAATTGACAAAAGGCAAATTATCTGTTATACTGATAGAACAACCGCATAAAAATAGGAGAGAAGATGTCAGAAAAAAATTTAATTATCCCAAACGCTCTTTGGTCTTTTTATGAACAAAAAAAAGAGACCGCTCTGACAAAAGAAGAGGAGCGCTTTTTCCACAAAGTGTTTCAATATGCATTACGCATCCTTAATGGGGTGCCGTGCGCTTCCAACAGAAACTCTCTCAATCAGCGGGCTATTGCTCGTACGGCTCGCACATGGTTGTTGGAATATAAAGATTTTCAAAAAAACTATGACACTAAAAAACAAGAATCCTCATCATCTCGCTCTCGTTTAGGTCAAGATACCGGAAAACGCGTCATTACAAAATCAGAAGTTGCCGTTACAGGACGCTCGGACGCCTTAATTGAAGCTATGTCCGATGTTTTGCAAAGCTCGGTTTATACGGCAGATGGCCGCTATACAATGATGCGCGTAAGACATAACAGCGTTTTTAATGAAAAAAGACGGGGCGAGCATCGTTATCCCAAGACACGTGATTAACAAATAAGGTCTCAAAATTTTAAGACCTTATTTTTACTATTTTCTCAAAAAGGACGGCAATTCAAACCGATCATCCATAATCGTTGGAATTTCTTTATTTTCCTTTTGCGTCATTGCCTTAGGAGGACGTGTGGATTTTCCCATCAAACTGGGGACTAAATCAAATAAACTGCCCCGCACCGTTTTCACATTCGCATCAGACCGCTTCGCTTCCACATCTACCGGCGGTTGAATGTCCGGCACTTGAACAATCGGAGTCGATGCCGGTATCGTCGGAACATCATCATCAAACAAAGGAGGTTCCGCTACGGTTGGTGTTTCATTCACTTCAACGGCAATATCCACAAAGGAAGCATGAGACGTACCCGCACCTTCGGAAGACACCGGATTTGTTACCCGAACAGTCGTTGTCGTTGTTTGAATTAAGTCCGGTTGTTCCGGTATCGTTCGTTCAATCACGATTGGTGTTTCCGGGGTTGTTGGAACAGGCACAACCGTTTCTTGAACCGGCACACGCGGCCTTTCCGGAGGAATCAACGGTTCGCCCTCCTTGGTGATTCCCGTTGCCACTAAAGAAACTCTGATTTTTCCATGTAATTCTTCATTCGTACAGGTACCAAAAATAATATTCGCATCGGGATCCAACTCAGAAACGATTCGCTCTGTTGCCAAATCAACCTCACTCAAAGTCAAGTCCGTACCACCCGTGATATTAATTAAAATACTTTTTGCGCCCTTGATGGAAGAATCATCAAGCAACGGATTGGAAATGGCTTTTTCTGCCGCTTCAGAGGCACGATTTTCTCCGGAAGCTTCGCCCGTTCCCATCATAGCCCGTCCCATACCGGTAATAACCGTTTTCACATCGGCAAAATCTAAGTTAATCAGTCCGGGATTCATCACCAAATCCGTAATCGACCGAACGCCTTGACACAACACATCATCAGCAATTCGGAAAGCCTCGGCAAACGTTGTACTATCCCCGGCAATTCGGAACAAATTTTGATTTGGAATAACAATTAAGGTATCAACAACCCGTTGTAATTCGGCAATGCCGGCCTCAGCCGTTCGCATCCGCCGAACCCCTTCAAAACGAAACGGTTTCGAAACCACACCTACCGTCAAAATACCCATTTCTTTTGCAATTTTTGCAATCACAGGAGCGGCACCCGTCCCTGTACCGCCCCCCATTCCGGCGGTCACAAACAATAAATGTAAGCCTTGCAGATTTTCTTTGATTTTTTCGGCAGCCTCCTCCGCACTGGCACGTCCGATATCCGGATTAGCTCCGGCACCAAGCCCTTGAGTAATGGCCACACCCAACTGAATTCTATCGTTCACTAATGATTTTGACAAAGCTTGCGCATCTGTATTGGCAACGGCAAAAGAAACACCCGTTAAATCTTGAGTAATCATATTGTTGACAGCATTGCCACCTGCCCCACCAACACCGATCACACCGATATTGGGGGTCAATAACACCTCCGGCGGAGGTGTTGCCAACCCAATAGACAATCCGCCCGTATTATTTAAAAATTCTGACTCAGCCATTGTATCACCTTTCTTACCCTAGAATTCTTTTGTCCTTTTTGTCTGTCTGACGCATTCCATGCCGTTAAAATATTTTCTTGTCTTATCATGGCATATTTTACTAATCCAATGCAAGTAGAAAATGTATAAGAATCAAACTGTGACGGCAATCCCTTTAAGACGGATGGCTTACCCAATCGAACGGCAGCACCCAACATATCGGCGGTTTTTTCTTTAATGCCTTGCAATCCGGCACCGCCTCCGGCTAAAATCAACCGTCTGGTTGCCGCCTGAAACATTGGATTTTCATCAATTCCGGCAGATGTTTTTTCTAAAATATCTTCCAATCTCGGAATTAAAATAGAAATCAAATCAGACCGAGGAATTTGAATATTCGCCCCATCATCATCTGCCAAAATCGGAACAATTAAGCGTTCTAAGTCATCTCGTGGAGACAAAAATGCCGACCCATTCAGTGTTTTTAACCGCTCAGCAACCGCCAATGAACAACCCAGCCCTTGTGCCACATCCCGTGTCATCGCATTTCCGCCGGCATGAACAAGCCCCAAATTAACCAAACACCCGCCTAAAAAAGTGGCATATCCGGTTATACCAGCCCCTAAGTCAATAACCGTTGCGCCAATATCTTTTTCTTCTTCCGAAATAATGGCAAGAGCGGAAGCATAAGGCGTTGCCACTTTCATATCTATTCCGACGTGACATCTATCCAAAACAGCCACCAAATTACGAGAACAACTTTCCGGCAAAAAGACAACATGCATATGTACACCCAAAGTCGGACCATACATTCCTCGAGGTTCTACCCCCTGTTCCGCATTAACAACATAGCTTAATGGAAAAGAATGCAAAACTTCTTCTCCGGCCTCAATATGTTTTGCAACGGACCCGTCGACCAATCGTTTCACATCTGATGCCGTAATTTGACGCCCATCAGCAATTTCCATTTCCTCATAATATTGAATAGACCGCATTTGATTAGATGAAATATTGACGATAACTTTATCAATAGACCGTTCGCATTGATGTTCGGCTTGTTCTAAAACCGTTCGAATACAATCCGTCGCTTTATCCAAATCAACAATGACGCCATTTTTAATGCCTTTGGAAGGCGCATACCCCATTCCAATCACTTCCGGCTTTTGATCGGCATTCATTTTTAAGACCAAACAACACACTTTAGAGGTACCGATATCCAATACCGTCATATAGGATTTTCTTTTACCGGTCCATTTCATTACTCTTTTTCCTCCGCTAAAGTTGCATCCGTTCGAACAATTAAGCGATCTTCAATTCTTAAGTCAATCACAACAAAATCTTTATCCAATACCTGTTCCGTATCTTGCCATTGCATCAATCGTTCCAAGGCGGCCTCCACCTCGGTTTCCGGTAAATATACGGTGGTTCCGTCCGTTACATGGCGCAAAATTAAATTCCATCGTCTTCCCCCGACACGTACCGCAGAAACAACCATATCCCTGATAGCAGGATATTTATTAAGCGCTATCATTAAATCAGAGGTATATTCAGGGGCATCCGGCCCAACAACCAAAATCAATCCGCTTAAAGTCGTTTCCTTATCATTAATCGGTTCACCCGTTTCATCTAACGGAAAGTAATTTTTATTATTTTGCCATACGGCAATCGGCGTTTTTTCAACAATACGAATATGCACAGTATCCGGTAAATGCCGTTCTACAGACACACTATCAACCCATGGCAACTCAGCAATTTGACTTTGTACTTCGGATAAATCAACATCCAGTATCGGCATTCCTTGCTTTACATCCAATACCTGAACAATTTCTTCTTTTGTTGTACGATTATGCCCTTCAATATTCACCACCTGCAAAGATAAATGCGTTTTAGAAACGATTTGCTGATATAATTTAGCACTTTCCGCCAACACTTTCTTACCGGATTGACCGGAAAAAAAAGCGGCCAACAAAAACACGATTAACACCAAAATCGCCGAGATTAATTTAACTTTTAACGGTATTAATTTTAACCGACTGTTTTTTTGTTTGTTCTTTATGCGTCGCATACGGCTCTCTCCACTAACCACACAACCAACTCTTGATAGGACACACCTTGATAACGCGCCAATTCCGGCACTAAAGATATCGGCGTCATACCGGGATTTGTATTAATTTCCAAAAACACCAAACCTTCTTCGGGGGAGGCATGATTATATCTGAAATCACTGCGAGACACCCCGCGACATCCCAACTCTTTATGTAACAAAAATGCTTGCTGCATCGCCAAATCATATATTTTTTGAGGCAACCGCGCCGGAATAATGTGTTCTGCTCCGCCTTGCGCATATTTATTGGTAAAGTCATAAAATCCGGACCGCGGAACAATTTCGACAACACCCAGCGCTCTTTCATCCGATACAGCCACCGATATTTCAATGCCGTCAATATATTCTTCCATCATAACCGGTTTTTGAAATGGCCATGAAGACAACATCTTTTGTTCATCTTCCGAATTTTTGATAATAAATACACCCACAGATGACCCTTCATCATTTGGTTTTACAACATACGGCATAGGCAATGTCAAACCGTTTAAAACATCATTTTTTACCACCATCTTTTCGGCGGCAACCGTTAATCCGATATCGGCGGCAACCTTTTTTGCCAACCGTTTATTCATAGCCACAGCCGATGCTGCAACCCCCGAATGCGTATAAGGTATTTGCAATAAATTCAAAATCCCCTGAACACATCCGTCTTCCCCAAATTTCCCATGCAGGGCATTAAAAACCACATCCGGCTTTTCACGGGTCAAAATACGGACAAATTCGGCAACATCACGTGTTAAGTCAATCGGAAAAGGGCTGTATCCTGCCTCACTTAACGCCTGTAAAACACCTTGCCCGCTTTGTAATGAAATTTCTCTTTCCGATGAAATACCCCCCATTAAAACCGCGACCCGTTTCATTTTTTTACTCCTTAGTTACACCTAATTTTTTAATTTCCCATTCCAACTCGACACCGGTATCATTCCACACCTTTTCCCGAATTTCTTCACCCAAACTTTCAATATCTTTTGCCGTTGCATCTCCAAGATTAATTAAAAAATTGGTATGTTTTTCGGACACCATGGCCCCCCCTCTACGATAGCCTCTAAAACCGGCTTTGTCAATTAAAGCCCAAGCCTGTAATCCGTGCGGATTTTTGAAAGTTGACCCCGCCGTCTTAACCCCCGTTGGTTGATTATTTTCTCGTTTATGTTTATAATCGGCCATCGTTGCCAAAATATCTTCTGTTTTTCCTTTTTGTCCTTGAAAAACGGCACGCACAAAAATCCAATCGTTCGGTAAATAACAGGTGCGATATCCGAAAACTTCCGTTTCTTTCGGATCAATTTCCCGAATATCACCTTCTCGCGTCACAATCGTTAAAGAGGTTAAAATATCCTCCAAACACTTTCCGTGAGCTCCTGCATTCATCCGGACAGCCCCCCCTACCGTTCCGGGAATACCGCTTAAAAATTCAAAGCCGGTCACACCGTTTTTAGCCGCTACGCGAGCCAGCTCTATTAACGAAACACCTCCGTCACACACAATTTTTGTATCTTCAACGGAAATTGTATGAAATTCTTTTCCCAAATGAATGGTAACACCGACAATGCCACCATCACGAATTAACACGTTGCTACCGCCTCCCAATAATGTCACCGGTACAGGCGGCATAAATTGTAACAACTTGGATAAATCCTCTATATCCGCGGGTTCTACATACACTTCAGCCGATCCGCCGACACCAAACCATGTTTTTTTATGTAGAGGATAATTAGTAAAAACACGCCCCCGAATCGGTGGTAAAGAATCAATTAAGGACACTTTTGTTTTAAAAATTTTTTTAAAAATGTTCCTCATCTTTTTCCTTTCAATGCTTTAACCAATTTAATGGACTCTGCAGAAATACTGCCGGCCCCCAAACAAATAACCGTATCTCCGGCATTTGTTTCGGATTGTATTATATCGGCCAACTCTTCAAATCCGCTAAGAGATATAACATGTGGATGATATTGCGTTAAAGCATCGGCAAACGCCCGTTTATTTATTCCGTCGATTGGGACTTCGCCTGCCGGAAACACATCACAAACTATAACGGTATCGGCATCCTTGAAACACGTTAAAAAATCTGTCCACAAATCACGTAACCGCGAATATCTATGCGGTTGAAAAACAGCAACAACCTTCCCGGATGTACCGGAACGAACCGCTTGAACCGAGGCGGCAATTTCCACAGGATGATGACCATAATCATCATACAAAGCGACCTTATTAACTGTTCCGCGCAACGTTAACCGACGTTGGATGCCTTCAAATTTTTTAAGGGCTTTTTTTATTACGTCTTCTTTTATGCCTAAGCCAATACCCACGGCAACTGCCGCCAAGGCATTTTGCACGTTATGCAACCCAAACATATTCAGCATAACATCTTTTATTTTTACAAATTTAGCGCCCCGACGCACAAAAACATCAAACACCAACCGGCCCTTTTTCAAACGAATATGGTCAGCATGTACATCCGCCGATTTATTTAATCCGTATGTAATGACTTTTCGGCTGTCTGTCTGTTCGGCTAACTCACGCACAACCGGATGATCCGTGTTTAAAACACTAAATCCGTAAAAAGAGGTATTATCAACAAATAACCGATAGGCCGCTTTCATATTATCAAATTCTTTATAATAATCCATGTGTTCGGAATCGATGTTTGTAATAACCGACACAGCATGCGGTAACCGCAAAAAAGACCCATCGGATTCATCGGCTTCCACAACCACATATTTGCCCTTTCCAAGGCGCGCATTGGACGCTAAAGAATTTAAAATACCCCCAATCACAAAACTGGGTTTTAACCGAGCCTGCATCAAAATACTGGCGATTAAAGATGAGGTGGTTGTCTTGCCATGGGTACCGGAAATACAGATACTTTGTTTAAACCGTAATATTTCAGCCAACATCTCTGACCGATGCCCCACAGGAATTCCCAATTGTTTTGCCGCAATTAACTCAGGGTTATCCGGTTGAATTGCCGTTGACACCACAACAGCATCCACCCCTTTTAAGTTATCAGCACTATGCCCGATAAAAACAGGAATCCCCTTATCTCGTACCCGCTTAGTATTTGCACTTTCCTTAGCATCCGATCCCTGTACACAAATACCCAAATCATCTAACATTTCGGCAATGGCACTCATTCCGATACCGCCAATACCAATAAAGTGAATCCGTTTTAAGGGGAGTGTTTTTTTCATTTGACGTTTCCCTTTACAATATCATTCACTAAATCCGCAATTTTATCAGACACATCCGGTTTGGCCAATTTATAAGACTGGGTTGCGGCCGTGTACAATAATTCCGGTTCATTAATCAGTTGCCCTAAGCGAACAGCAAATTTTTCGGCATCCCAATTATCTTCCGTCACCAACCAACCGGCCCCTGCATCCGAAAATTGACGTGCATTTTCCAATTGATGATTATCCGCCGAAGTCGGTAGCGGAATTAAAATAGCCGGACGACCGACAATTTGAGCCTCGGTAATTGTAGAGGCACCCGCCCGACCGATAATTAAATGAGCTTTTTCAATCAACTGGGGCATGTTATCAAAAAAGGATTTTAACTCAACATTTTTGAATCCTTTGTCTTTATATAAAATCTTGGCTTCATCCATATCTTCCGGACGCACCTGAGCCGTTATAGACAATTTTGCCCGAACATCTTTTGGCAAAGCCAACAAAGCATGGGGTAATTTACGGGTCAAAAATTTCGCCCCCTGACTTCCTCCGAAAATCAGCAAATTAAACCCGTCATCCATTAACGGATAAGGGGCGTGTTGCTTAGCTAAAATCTGAGGTCTGACCGGTTGACCGACCCAAACGGCACGTACATTTTGAGGCAATCTCAACGTCGGATTAAAGGCCGTCAGAATCAACTTAGCACTTTTTGCCAATATTCGATTAGACCGCCCCAATACTGCATTTTGTTCGTGCAAAACAACAGGAATTCGCCACATGTGAGCAGCCATAACGGATGGAATAGATGCATATCCGCCAACGCCGATAACAACATTTGGATTTAACCGCTTTAACAACATCAAGGCCTGCACCATGCCACAGTATAATTTAAACGCACCCTTCATTTTACCCCAGAAAGATCGCCCCATTACATGCTCAGCCATCAGATGATACGTTTTGACATCTAATCCACGAAACGCTCCCCCTCGTTTATCGGTTATAAATACAACCTCGTATCCTTTATGTATCAAAGCCTGCGAAATTGACTCAGCCGGAAAGACATGCCCTCCACTACCGCCGGTTGTTACAACGGCTAACGGTTTTTTAATTTGTTCTTGTTTCTTTTTCATCTTACCTTCTTTCATATATCATTCTAAACCACGACTGAGCGTATGTCTTTTTGTTAGAGCCAAAATCACACCAAATGCAAAACCTATGGATACCAAAGACGACCCACCGTAAGAGATAAACGGTAAAGTCATTCCTTTGGTCGGCAACAAATTCAGTGTTGAGCCCATGTTTACAATAGCCTGAAACGCAATCTGTGTCAATAATCCACCTACGGCAATTTGACAAAAAAGGTTGTTTTCTCCCCTCATTAACCAAAAACCCCGCAAAATAATATAAGCAAAAACCATTACCAAGACGGATGTAATAATAAAACCGAATTCTTCTGCCGATACCGCCAAAATAAAATCGGTATGTGCATCCGGTAATTCGTATTTAACAATCCCTTCCCCGGGACCTTTTCCGAACCAGCCGGCATTTTTTAATGTTTCCATTGATTTTTCAACTTGATATGCCTCTCCTTTGGCCGGATTTAAAAACCGATCAATACGAGCGTGAACATGATCAAACACAAAATATGCCACCACAACGCCGGAGGCTAAAATTCCACTTAAAAAAGTGACAAAAGCAATCGGAATTCCGGATAAAAATAATTGTACTCCAAAAATGGCAGATACCGTCAATAACATACCGATATCGGGTTGTAAAAACAGTAAGGTTGCAATAATAAAAAATAATATAAACGAGGCAATATATCCCGGGAATTGACGAATTAAACGACCAGAAGCCAACAACCAAGCACACACAACGGCAAAAGCCGGTTTCATAAACTCAGAAGGTTGTAACCCAACACCCAACAAATTAATCCAACGGGTAGCCCCCTTTATTTCCACACCGAATAACAAAACGTACACCATACCACATAAAGCACCCACCAAAATTAAACCGGACAATCTGCGCACCGATTTAAACGATAAAAAGGCAACCCCCATCATTACCAGAACGGCCGGTCCGATAAAAACCAATTGACGTTTAATAAAATGATACGGATCGATATGATTGCGCTCCGCCACCCCGGGGCTGGCCGCAAACGTCAAAAACAATCCAAACAACAATAACACAAATGCGCCGGTTAATAATCCTTTATCCATACTACGATAATGATTGACGCAAAATGATTGGATTTTTTGACACAGCAGACGCATTTTTTACCTCAATTTTAATGTAGATAACGCTAAAATAGCCAACAAAATAGAAACAATCCAAAACCGAATAACAACTTGTGTTTCTTCCCACCCTTTTTTTTCAAAATGATGATGAATGGGTGCCATCAAAAAGACCCGCTTTTTTCTGAGCTTATAAGAACCCACTTGAATAATATCCGAAACTGCCTCCATCACAAATACACCGCCGGCAATAGCCAAGACAATTTCATGTTTTGTTGCTACGGCTAAGGCACCTAAGATACCGCCCAATGCCAAAGATCCCGTATCACCCATAAAGACTTGCGCCGGATGAGCATTAAACCACAAAAATCCCAAAACCGCACCAATGACCGCTCCACAGAAAATGGCCATTTCTCCGGCACCGGAAACGTAATGCATTTGTAAATAGCTTGTATAATCCACACGACCGACTAAATAAGCAATCACCATAAAAACCAATGTGGACATAATGACCGGTATACTGACCAATCCATCTAAACCATCCGTTAAATTAACGGCATTAGAGGTCCCAACCATGACGATTAAAGCAAACGGAATATAAAACCATCCTAAATCAATAAACAAATCTTTAAAGAACGGAATGGTTAAAGTCGTACTCATCGGTCCGTGTTCCAAAAACATAATCCAAGCACAAGCTGCGGCGCTGACAAAAAACTGCAAAGCCAGTTTCTTTTTGCCGGAAATACCGTCACTGCTGCGTTTTGTTAATTTTAAATAATCATCTAATAATCCGGCAAATCCGAATCCGGCCATCACAAACATCAACATCCAAACGTAAGGATTAAATAAATTGGCCCACAACAGTGCCGACACTGCAATGGAAATCAAAATCATCAATCCGCCCATTGTCGGTGTTCCTTTTTTCTTCAAATGGGTTTGAGGGCCATCTGACCGTATCGGCTGTCCTTCACCTTGTTTGCTTTTTAACCAACCTATAAATTTGGGTCCAAACAACCAACACAAGAAAAAGGCGGTAAACAAAGCTCCTCCAGCCCGAAAAGTGATGTATCTGAACACATTTAAAACGGAAATATCATTTGAAAAAAAGGATAATAAGTACAACATCCTAAGCGTTTCCTTTCAACTTCATTACAATTGTTTTTAGTCCTGAACCATTTGAGGCCTTGACCAGTACAACAGCCCCTTCCGGCAATTCATTCAATAAAATATTTGCCAATATTTCAGGAGAGTCGGCATAGGCTCCTTGTCTGTCCGGCGGCAAAGAATTATATAAATGACGACACAAAATACCGGTTGCATAAACTTTATCTATGCCCGCCTCCAACAAATCTTTAACCAACCCGACATGCAAGGAAATTTCGTGTTCCCCCAATTCCAACATATCACCCAATACAGCAACTTTCACAGTTCCTTGACGCAACCCCAAAGAACGAATAGAGGCCGCCATAGAAGACGGATTTGCATTGTAGGCATCATCAATTAAAATCACCGTATTCCCATTAGGTAATTTGACAGTTTCTGCCGCCCCTCGACCGGCTATTGCCGAAGCCGTTCCTAAGGCTGTGGCCGCTTGTTCAACACTGGCACCAACGGCATCTACCGCCGCCAAAACAGCCAAAGAATTCATGGCAAAATGTTCCCCTAAAAAGCCGATATCATATTTTAACGGCGTTCCGTGCCAATCGGCTGCTATTTTCGTTTTTTCACCAATAGCCATAGTTTCTTTTAAAACAAAATCGGCCTCTTTTTCATGTCCAAAAGACACAATCCGTCGGACACCACAGGCATAAGCTTTTTCTCTTAAAAATCCAAAAAACTCTTTATTTTCCGTATTTAAAATGGCCACACCCCCATCATTCATGGCGGTAAAGATTTCGGCTTTAGCCTCGGCAATTTGGTGGGTGCCGGAAAAATGAGCCAAATGTGCCGTACCAATCATGGTAATAATGGCTACATCCGGACGCACCAATAAAGATAACTCCGTCAATTCGCCGACATGATTCATGCCCGTTTCAATAATGGCATATTGTGTATCCAACGGCATTTGTGTCAATGTCAGCGGAACACCAATGTGGTTATTATAATTACCGGCAGTTGCATATGTTTTTCCTTGCTCACTTAAAGCCGTTTTTAACATTTCTTTTGTTGTTGTTTTGCCCGAACTGCCCGTTACGGCAATCACCTTAGCCTCCGAGCGATTACGGGCAAATAATGCCAACCTGTTAAACGCTTGCATCACATCCGCAACAACGATTTGCTTTGCCTCCGGAACACCGTCAATCAAATGGTCAACCAAACAAGCAGCTGCCCCTTTTTGAACGGCCGTTTTAACAAAGGCATGGCCATCCATATTGTCTCCACGAATGGCAATATATAAATCTCCGATTTGTAATGTTCTGGTATCCCGTGAAATACCGAAAGCATTTGTTCCCATCGGCACCTGAGGTGATAGGGCAGCCCTTAATTCATGAGATTGCCACAATGGCATTTGTTCCACATTCATAACGGCCAATAAAGCTTCAATTTTATCATCAAAAACATAAGAAACGCCGTTAATGATTTGGCCTGTTTCATGGCCTTTACCGGCAATAATCAACACATCTTCAGCCGTCAAAGAATGAACCGCCGTTAAAATGGCCATACGTCGATCACCGATTTCAATTCCTTTCGGGCAAGCCGATACAATCTGCGTACGAATGTCGGCCGGATTTTCAAAACGCGGATTATCGTCCGTAATATAAACACTATCCGCTAAGCGGTTGGCAATTTCCCCCATCAAAGGTCTTTTAGCCACATCCCGATTGCCACCACATCCGAAAACACAGACTAATCGCCCTTTTGTATGTGCACGCATGGTTGTCAAAACCCGTTCCAAAGCATCCGGCGTATGGGCATAATCAATGTAAATTGATGCACCGTTTTTCAAAGTAGCAACACGTTCCAATCGCCCGGCCGGCGCCGAGACACAAGGAATAACCTGCATAATTTCTTCCGCATTCATCCCCAATCCGACACACAGCCCTATGGCACATAAGATGTTCATAGCCTGAAAATCACCAACAACAGGCAAATCTATCTCATATGTTTTGCCGAAAGCGTATAGCGATACACGTTGCCCTTGTGGCAATGGTTTTTGTTCCAAAATTTTAAGTTCATCACCGTTTTTACCATAGGAAATAACGGATAATCCTTTTGATATGACAACCTCCCGCAACCGGTTAAATTCCGGAATATCGGCATTCAAAACAACGGAACCTCCCATCTTAACCAAATCCATTAATTTGATTTTTGCCTCAAAATAAGCGGCCATTGTTTTATGGTAATCCAAATGATCTTGGGTGACATTTGTGAATGCGGCCGCCTCCAACTCAACCCCATTTAAACGCTGTTGGTCCAATCCATGGCTGGAAGCTTCCATCGCAACCGCTTGGACTCCGGTACGTTGTAACAGATTTAAATTTTGGTGCAATGTACACACATCGGGTGTTGTCATAGAACCGGATTGTTTAAACACGGGAGAATCAATTCCAATTGTTCCCATACTGGCCGTTGTCACACCTAATGCATTCATAATTTGTGCGACATAGTAAACCGTAGATGTTTTTCCGTTTGTGCCGGTAACGGCTACCTTTTTCACCCCTTGAGACGCATATAAAATTTGAGCCATACACGCCATTATTTCTCGGACATTCGGCACAACAAAAACAGGAACGGAGGCAGAGACACTTTGTTCCGATACAACCGCAACACACCCATTTTGAATGGCCTGCGGAATAAAATTTGTCCCATCTTGCGCTTGACCTTTCACGGCACAAAATATGTTACCGGCTTTAATCGTTGCCGAATTACAGGATATACCCGTAATTTCCATATCCTCTCCGTGATAATCCAGCCCCGTCCGTTTTGTTAATTCGCTTAACATCATCATCTTTTTTTCTTTTTCGCCTCTGTTGAAATATCTATTGATTTTTGTACATACGCCGGTAATTTATATTCCGTCACGGGCTGAACCCCTAAATGCGGAGCAATTCCCGCAATAATGTCCAACGCCACCGGTTTGGCATTCCATCCGGCCGTATTAAAATTCCACGTTTCTTTTATTCGTTTGGGATCTTCCAACACCACCAACACAGCGTATTTAGGCGCCGTCATCGGAAAAACACCCACAAAAGTTGTTCTGGATTTACCCTCAACATACTTGCCGTTTTCAATCAAATTAGCCGTTCCCGTCTTACCGCCGACGGCATATTTTGTTACCGGATGATTTTTTTTCAAATCCCAATTCACCACAGCCCACATCATCGGCCGCATTTGTTCACTTGTTTTTTGGGAAATCACCTGAATTTCCGTTTTGCCTTTATTGCCGTCTTTTAAAAAAGTCGGCACACGATAATATCCTCCGTTTACCAAAGCAGAAACACCGGCAATTAAGTGCAACGGGGAAACAGATAATCCATAGCCAAATGCCACATTAGCAGAGGTAATATCCGCCCATTTTTTATCTTTCGGGGGCATTAAAACACCGGCTCGTTCCGGCAGAGCAATGGGTAACGCCTTATAAAAACCGAAACGAGATAAAAATTCTTGTTGTTTTTTGTATCCGGACTTTTGAGCAATTTGCACCGTACCGATATTGGAAGAATGCATCAACACCTCCGGTACCATCAAAGGACGTTCTTGTCCACGATAATCGGTAATGCGTTTGCGGCCGATTTTTATCGGTTCCGATGTATCAAACGTATCCCACGGCGTAATATCTTTGTATTCTAAAGCCATTGCCGTATTAAATAATTTAAAAACAGACCCAAATTCATAAACCCCCAACGAGGCTTTATTAAATTGTTGTTGAGGGGTAAGCTTTAACGACAAATTCGGTGTATAGTCCGGCAAAGAGACCATTGCCAAAACTTCCGCCGTATTAACATCCATAACGATGGCAGCGCCACCGACTGCTTTAAATTTTTCTATTCCCTTTTCGAGAGCCGTCCGAGCCGTTTCTTGCACCGACATATCAACGGACAAAATAATATCTTGTTCTTTTAATGCTGTATTATACGCTTTTTCCAATCCGGCAACACCATTACCGTCAATATCTACGGAACCGACCAAATGAGAAAACAAATTACGTTGTGGATAAACCCGTTTTTCCCCGGGTGTTTCGGATAAAAAATAATACCCGAGCCAATTAACGGCATTACGTTCTGCCGGTGTTAAATTCCGCTTAATATACCGAAAGGTTCCGCCACTGTTCAATTTATGCAATACCTCTTCATAAGACAAATCGGGTAATGCCTTTACAATATTGGCCGCAATTTCTTTTTTATCTCCTTTAACCATAGCCGGATTAACAGATAAATCAACGGTTGGAACGCTGGTTGCCAAAAGAGTGCCATGACGACCCATGATATTTTTGCGTTCTAATTCAAAATCCGCTTTTAACACGCTGGGTATAAATTGACGCGGTTCATAATTCATAACCGTCAGATAGAACAAACGCGCAACGATGACAGAAAAACAAACAGACATTACCCCTAAAATAAAACAGATACGACCGCGCGCTTTTTTGAGAGCCACCATTGTCGCCCCGTCTAAACAACGATACTTATCCAATGCCGTTTGTTCAATTTCCTGACCGGGATAATAAAATGTTTCTTTTCGTTTAAACATTACCGGTGCTCCTGTTGATGCGCCGTATCGGATGTATTTTTTAACAGCGGAACTTGGTCGGCTTCAATAATCTGAGCCGCCTCAATTCGTTTATAATTTGTTTGTTCCGCAACCAGCGCCCTTAATCGTTCCGGATCATTTAAAGAGGCCCAATCCCCTTTCAACATGTGAATTTCACGTTTATCAAAAGCTATTTGACGGTGTAGCCGATAGAGTTGTTCTTCTTTTTCAATAACTTGATATTTCAACATAAACATTCCGACACCGGATGCTATAGCAATCACAAAACACAATAAGTTAAACCCCCACCGTTTCATCCACCCTCCTTCGTTCTGAGAGCTGCCCGCAATTTAGCCGAATGAGCGCGCGGATTTAGAGCCAATTCCGCTTCATCTGCAACAATCGGCTTTTTTGTAATTATTTGAAACAGTATCGGTTGACTTATCTTTTGAGGGGCATGCCGATTTTCATTCGGCCCCCGTCCGGAATGATACATCATAAAATTTTTAACTATTCTGTCTTCTAACGAATGAAAAGACACAACAACCAAACGTCCGTTCGGTTTCAATAACTTTAAAGACGCCGTCAATGCCCGTTCCAACTCGCCCAATTCATCATTAACAAAAATCCGAAGCGCCTGAAACGTTCGCATGGCTGAATCCGATCCGTCTTTCGGACGGGGCATAACTTGATGGACAATATTGGCCAGTTGACCGGTTGTGGCAATTTCCTCTTGAGACCGCGCCCGCACAATAGCCGCCGCAATTCGGCGAGAAGCACGCTCTTCCCCATACCGAAACAAAATATCTGCCAGCTCTTTTTCCTTAAATGTATTAACAACATCTTTAGCAGACAAGCCGGATTGAGCCATACGCATATCCAACGGTCCGTCAAACCGGAACGAAAACCCCCGTTGAGGTTCATCTATTTGCATGGAGGATACGCCAATATCCAAGACAATCCCATCCACCGGCTCCGTGATATGATTAGCCATATTTCCAAAACAATCTTGAATAAAACGAAATCGCCCATTAAAATCTTGTTCGGTTTTTTGAGCCGTACTAACTGCACTCGGATCTCGGTCAAATCCGATAACCTCGTTTTCTTCAGAAGCATTTAAAATCGCCCGTGTATAGCCGCCGGCCCCAAATGTACCGTCAATATAAACGCCGTTTTTTCCTTGCAATAAGGTATTCAAAACAGGTTGCAATAAAACCGGAATATGCGGACAAGTTTCCATAAGACGCACCTTCTGCTGAAACAGGCATAAAACCTTAAAAAAACATATAAAAAAATATATCAAAATAAAGTTAATAAATTATTAACAATCATTTGTTCCAAGTCGGAAAAAAAACAAAGAAACAGCCAAGCTATTCCACGACTTTGTATGTTTTTGTTTTGGGCGAATACTTAAATGTTTCAGTCCCATAAATATCCCACTTAACCGTTATCATATCATCGCTCTGATTAAGCACCGTGGCACAATTTCTGCCGGAAATACGGCACAGTCTGTGTTCAGACACTTTAACGATACCAGACCAATGGGGATGTTCAAAATGGAATACTTTTTCCGTCGGGTTAATGAATTCATAAAGACCTTTTTCCCCTAAAATAAATCTTTCCGTCCCATACCTATCCCATTTAATCGTTAATATGTCATCAACAATTTTATATGTTCCAAAATCTTTACTTTGGTGTCGTTTTAACCGATTACCCTCTTTTAGCTCTAAAAAATCGGACCATGCGGAATGATTGGCAAAAATTTTATTCGGAATATCCGGCAAACACTTTTGATTGTAATACTTGTCAATAACCCGCATATCAATTTTTTCAGGCGTTTTTGGTTCTTGTAAGATATTTTTCAAGATATGACATTGTTCCAAAATTGTTTCGGACCACTGAGGGCGAATTCCTTTCAGTGTTTCAAAACGGTCAAAAACACGCCGTTTAACTTCCAGTGTATTTTCCAGATATTTGACTGAAGATGTTGCCGATCCCGGCGTTTTGCGAACTTTTATCATATATTCATCCGTTTTTATAAGTTGTCCGCCGGCAAAAATAATTTGCAACCAATAATCGTAATCTTCCCCCACCATCAAAGATGGGTCATACCATATATTATTATCAACAACAAAAGAGCGCCGAACCATTGCGCCGGAATTACCAAATAAATTACCAAAAAACAAAATGACCGGAAATTTTTCCAAAGAAGTTAAAGAATACTCTTTAGCATTCTCCTTAACAGGGAGGTCAGCAAAAATCGGGGCTTGTTTTCCATTTACCGCCGTAACAGACGGATAATCAGTCATTATTTGAACTTGCGTTTCTAATTTTGTCGGGACGGCAACATCATCCGAATCCATAATAGACAAGTACTTACCTCTTGCCGCCCTCTGTGCTGTATTTCTGGCGCAACCGACACCACAATTTTGTTCGTGTACGATTATCTTGATACGATTGTCTTTTTCGGCATACTGTCTAACAACCTCTAAAGTATTATCCGTAGAGCCATCATCAACGATAATAAATTCAAAATCCTTAAATGATTGATTTAAAATGGACTCAATCGCTTCTCCTACCAATTTTTCACGATTGTAAACCGGCATCACAACCGATACCGTTGGCGGAAAAAGAAAATACCCTCCATACCCTATCAGAAAGCTCATCAAAAAGATACTGATTTTTAAAAAGAGTTTTGTATACTTCCTGTTAGTCATGCTGGAGGATATTTTCCGTTGTTATTAATTTATCCGACGATTTCGTTACCGCTAAACCATTGAGCAATTTCGATTTTAGCCGTTTCTTCAGCGTCAGAACCATGTACGGAATTTTCACCGATACTTAAGGCGAATTCCTTACGAATTGTACCTTCCGCAGCATTAGCCAGATTAGTAGCCCCCATCACTTCACGATATTTAGTGATGGCGTTCTCTCCCTCCAATACTTGAACCACCACCGGAGCGGAAGTCATAAAGGAAACTAACTCATCAAAAAAAGGCTTTCCGGCATGAACACTATAAAATGTTTCGGCTTGTTTTTTGGTCATATGAACCCGTTTTTGAGCCACGATACGCAATCCGGCAGCTTCAATTTTTGCATTAATTGCCCCCGTTAAATTACGATTTGTGGCATCTGGTTTAATAATTGAAAAAGTTCTTTGAATTGACATTGTTTTCTCCATATTTTAAAAGTTAAACATAGTGCTATCCTATCTTTTTCAAGCCGTCTTGTCAAGACCAATCCCCTCTTTATCAATACAAAACAGCCAAATCCTCACAGATTCGGCTGATAACAGATAAAATTAAAAAAAAATTAAGCGGTGCGTTTTTTCAATGCTTCGGCAATAATCATCCAAATAGCGGATAGGCCGACCAAAATATAAATAATGCGTGCCAATACCCCGGCTCCGAATAAGACCGCAACCAAATCTAAATTAAATAAACCGACCAATCCCCAGTTTAATCCACCAATCAACAACAATATCATGGCAATAATAGAAATAACATTCATTTTGTCCCCCTTTTCATGAATTATGTTCTAAACACCTTTGATATAGGAAGGCCTCATTCATCTCTCAAGTCGGTTACCTCAATAAAGTCAAAAAACTAGACTTTTTTATCATCAAAAACGATCCGAACGGATTTTTGATAAACATGGGCCAACAATAACAGTATTTCCATTGAAACGGCATTATAACGCCCCGCTTCATAGTCATGAATATCGGCAGCCGATACGCCCCATCCAACCATTTTAGAAACCTGATAAGCGGTCAATTCATTATCCTCACGCAATTGCAACAACTGCCGACCCAAATTTTTGCGAAACGGAATAACTAACTGATTATAAATTTGATTAACATCTAAATACGTCTGTTTCATATTTATTTCCCCCTAAAAAAAATAAAAAACATCCGTCCCCTTGAGGGACGGAGCTTGAAAATCTGTTAAATGAAGTAAAACAGCTCTGCTTATTTTGTGGACCTCACATTATTGAGCAGACTTCCGCCCCATTGGGCGTTCATTCATTTAATTAGAGTTTCAAGGCTCTACAAAGCAACTCACTTTGTACGAATGACTATACACAAAAACGACTGTCATGTAAAGAAAAAAAATATACCGCCCGAAATAAGGCGGCATTTACATCATATTAAGCCCGATCAATATAAGCTTGCACCAAGGCATCTGTATCATTTAATTGACGCGATAATTGTTCCGCCAACAACACATTTTTATTACCGGATGAGTATACCTTTAAGTATGGGCCCAAACCACTTAAATCAACATCCAAAATCACCGATTCATGGATAGCCGGTCGACTGACCAAAATCGCATACTTGCGGTCGGCAAATTCTTTCCCCAAAATAAAGTTCATTTCTCGAGGCGTCAAATTCCAAGTGGCATAATCAGATGGGTTTGCCTGCGGGTTTCTAAAGAAAATAACCGTTTGACATTGACCGCGAATAACATCACCCAATCCATTATCATCCAAAAACCGCGGTTGTTGGAAAGCACACAAGAAAGCTTGACGTTTTTTACGTCCTTCCCGAAGCCCGACGATAAATTGCTCTTTAAACATGGGATGCTCTAACATCGGAGCTGTTTCGTCAATCATCACCAAACTTGGCGTACCCATCGCCGATGCTTGAACGTGAATACGGTGCATAATATAGCTGATAACAGCCGGAGCCAGAGTGGCATCCGAAAAAATGTTCGTAAAGTCAAACGCCATATAGCGCGATCCGCCCAAATCCAAATTATCGGTCGGTGAGTTAAAAATACGCCCATATTGATCATCATTTACCCAACGTTGTAACTCGCTCCGCATGGCGGAATTCGGAGCAAAACATGATTTATACAAATTTTTCAACAGCCGTTCTTGTGGTCGTAAATATTCAAACGCCGTCACAACCGCACGGGCGATTTCTTGCTCACTCATCGCATCGGTACAGCCGGTGATATCTCTGAGCCACGTACGCAAAAACATTCTGTTATCCGATGTATCGGGTACGGCAAAAGGATTCAAGGTAACAGCCCCTTCTCCACCATCAAAGCGGATATATGGCGCCCCCTGCATTAAAGCAAAAACCTTTGCACCGTTATTACGATCAAAAAAGTATGTATGCAAATCGGGAATACGCAAAGATTGACCGGCCATAAACGAGAAAAAGGTTGTTTTACCTTGACCGGTCGGACCGATTAAAGCGGTATGAGCCACCGCATAAGGTTCTTCGGATACATGGAATTGGAAAGCGTAAGCCGTGCCCGTAATTGTTCTGAAATACGACAAAGGAACAGGACCCCAATCGGATTTTTGTCGTCCTTCGGCCGTTTTATCAATACAGACAGCACATGCCACAACGCGTGACAAATACATAAATGTCCGCGGATAAACTTCGTAGGTCGGAAATTGAGCGAAAAACGTTGCTTGAGCCGACCATCCGTCACGGACCGGTGTTACGTTATGTAACCGGCAAATTTTTTCCACTTCTTCCTGACCAAAATCCAGCTCTTCTTTAGAATTACCGAAAATGAACACACTCATAGCATATTCATTTAAGGTTTGTCCGTCCGCATCGGATTGGTCCATCCATTCAAGAGCCGTATTGTATTGTTCCATAACGTTTTGAGAAAAGGTCGTCAGATAAGCCATCCGTCGTTGTTGCATCAACAAAAAGTTGGCCTTCACGTGCGGAATGGCTTTAATATTATGACAAACGGTTATTTCGCAATCAATGCTTAAGATATCGGCAACCATTTGCTCATCCATATAATCACCGGGTTTACGAATTCCCATACAAATTGCCATTTTTTCATTTTCACCGGAAAAGAATTTAATAATCCCTTCATCTTTCGTAAAATGAATATAATCAGAGGTCAATAACGCATTTAAATATTCCCCTTGTTCCCCATGAATAACGGGTTTAGGATTTGACAGAGGACTGAGCAATTGCGCAAACAACCAAAACGGACTTTTATCTTGATGTTTGTGCGGTGTTTTTTCGGAAATCAAAACCGGACTATACATATCCAAAATAGTCAAAAGAGAGTTAGTGGCCTGTTGCAAATCTTTCATGGCCGTTTTTCGGTCATTGATAGATAAAACAATGTAATGTTTATTACGAAAAACACGATGCAAACTGCTGATCCACATAGAAGAAATAGTTTGCAACATCTTATCGTCTTTATACATATGTTCTTCCGTCAACGGAATTTTTTCACGAATAGTAATAACCCGCGAAACAATTTCCAATTCAGCCATCGAGTCTACCCACCGTTTTTTTGCCTCGGCCAACTCAATCCGCTCCTCCGGCAACATTAACGTCGTATCAGCCCCTTTTAATTCAAACACACGAGCCAAAGACCCATTACGCAAGTGAATTGTGGCGCCGTCTTCATCCAACTTTGAAAAGGGCAAAAAATCGGAAACACGCGTTTCTTTTGGTCGTGGCAAGATGATATCTCCCAACCGCGTAACAAACACAGCTATAATTAACATAGCCGCCCCAATACCAAACACGGCAACGACGGTTGACAGAGAAGTTGCTCCCTGCGCTAAAACGTCAAAAACACCCATTCCTACATCATTCATTTTAAATCCTCATCATGGAGCTAACTTATTTCCGCGTGAATAATATATATTTTTACTGGGCGTCATCATCGGCCCAGAGGCTTTCATCATATTAGATAAGTGCGGTTCTTTTACCCCGTAAATAATAATCACTAAGTGAGCCAAACCTATCGTAGCAATAAAAAAAATCGGGTTATGATGTGTGGCAATCCACATACACAAGAAAACGGATTGAACGGTAATATTTGCAATGGACGGCACCATAGGCGCCCAAAAAACTTTCGGCGGCATTGCAACGGCTTTTAAAATTGGTTCATGCATCCCATTCTCCCGCTAAACGGTTATTATTCGGATTTATTATACGCATATATCGGTTAACAATAACTTAACACAAAAAAACTTTTAAAACAAGCTCTTTTTCAAAAATTTCTTATTGCTTTTCGGCAATAATATCCGTCCCCTATTCTTTAACTCTTTCTTGATGTTGGGACAGATTAATATCTGCTTTAGCCCGACTGACACGGACAGGATTATGTTCAGACACCGATTTAGTCGGAATACCGTTTTTTTCAGAAGAATGGGAATATTCTCCGACACAGATAAAAAACAATGCCCCAAGCGCTCCGGCAGATGAAACCATCAAAGCACATCGTTTAAATCCCCATAAAAAAGTATGAGGAGCATCATAATTTTTCCATTCTTTACTGTGCATATATTCTTTCACACGATAAGATCCGTCATCATTCAGAACAACATCATCAACCCACATTGTATCTTTTAGTGCATACCCACGATAACTATACAAAGAACACCACGTTCCTTTATCATGTCCCACTTTAATATATTTGGGTTGTTTGGGATTGATATCGTAAGAAGCAGCCCTCTTTTCTATTGTACGACCAGTTATTGAACGAATATTAAATGTTCCGTCCGCATTTTCGGATATATTAAAATATTTTGATTTCATATTGATTTTTTTGATAAACGTAAAAAACGCCTAAAGATCAAACCTCGTTATTGGTTAATAAGTATGGCAATTATACTTTTTTTAAAATATCACGTCAAGTCTTTTTGATATATCCCGAATATCCCCGTAAAAATAACCTCTTGAGCACCGAGATGATATGTTTCATGATATCAATGATAGTACGATAAACACTTATAGGCAACGGCTTCAATTTTTGCATCATTATCATCGTTTGTTTCGACTTGCGTCACCTTCAAATAATCCGCCCCGATTTTGGCCGCTTGTTTTCTGGCTTTTTTCAACGCAACATTGGAATTCCAGCTGTATGGCGTATTAATCAAAGCAATTTCTTCATAATCACAGTCAGGTTCTTCTTTAAAAACGACTTTAACCTCCTCAGGGGTAATCGGCGCGTATGACTTAGCCACCATAATATGAGTTGAGGCACATCCGCCCATTAGAAATAAACACATAAACAAAAGACGCTTCATTGTTTTCTCCTTAATTTTTGTTAAAGTATATCGGCTTTTATATGTTATTTCAAGCATTTTATGCCGCTATTTTTAAATCTGCCGTATTTTCCCATGACAAAACCGGTATTTCGTCCGGCACCGACAGGTGGGCTTTTGCAAACAGCGTTATCGGACGGCCGTTATTCAAACACTCACCATGTCCGACCGGCACACCAGAAAAAACGGGGGTGTTAGGCGGAATGGTCCCAATAAATTGTTCTGCTGTTTGAAGAGGTGTATCTTGCGACAGAATAAAAGCAACCTGCCGAGAATCCCCCGAAGCCCATTTTAAACAAGCCGTTAAATCTGAAGCTCTGTCTAATTCAGACACAATAAAACAGGTTTGGTGTCGTTTTGTTACAACAAAAGACGGATGAACTTGTTCCGGTAAAATATATCCCGATAAGTTTTGGACGGCTCTGGCGGCAACATTCAACGGTTTCAGGGCGCAAGCTCCGGCAGTATCTTGATGTACATCTTCCAACAAAGCATTTAATCCGCGAGAATAATAAACCGGTGTACACACACCTAAACACCCCAAATATGATTGCAAATGTACAGCATCATCAAATCCATATACCTTTAATGTTTCCGCCCGTTTAGGCAACATGCCGAACTTATCCGTCAATCGTCTTAATTCATCAACAACGGAAAAACTTCCCATGCCGTCACTTAAATACACGGCATTATATTTAAATCCTTTTTTATTTTTGGCACAAATCGCTTCAAATATCATTGCTGCCCGTTGTTTCGGTGAATGCGTATATTCAAATCCGTCTGCATCATAACGCCACTTGCCACAAAAAATATTATCATCATACGGCAGTATCAAGGCAACCCGTTTACTTTGAGCCCAAAAAAATAATCGTTTTTTTTCGACGTCGTCCGAATACTGTTCCAACGGTGGTTTGGCAACGCTACACGAAGACGGAATCACCACCAGATGAGAGGTACACTCTTTTGAATAAAAAAAAGTATGTAAAAACACCGGTTGTTTCATGCTCCCCCCTGCTAAAAAAAACAAACCCTCTGTTTTATGAAGAAGACACTCTTAAAAAGCAAATAAAAAAATCAAATATAATACGATAGTATACAACGCCTTAACTGTTATCATACATCAGTCAGAAAAATATCGTATTTCCCTCTTGCCTTGATGGTTAATTTATGCCACAATATGAAAAACTTAAGGAACACGCCATGGAAATTCATGAATATCAAGTTAAAAAGCTGTTTAAAAAGCAAGGACTCCCCATCTTAAAAGGGGGGGTTGCCTATACTTCCGAAGAGGCCGTTCGCGTCGCCGAATCCGTTGGCGGAACACAATGGGCTATTAAAGCTCAAATTCACGACAACAATCGATTTAAAGGTTTTTTTGTAGAAGACGATGCCGGCTCCGGCAGTGGTTTTCGGTATGCTCAAACGTTACAGGAAGTTCAACAATTTTCTCAACAAATGTTGGGAAAAACCCTGATTACACCAACCACTCATCATCGTGGGCATGAGGTAAAAAAGGTTTATATTGAAGAAGTTGTCGATATAAAAGAACAATTTCAAATTTCCTTAAGAATTGATGAAAACACTCAGCAACGTGTTTTGATTTTGATGCGACAAAACGGCCAACTAAAACGTTATGAACTAACCAACAAAGGGATTACCTCATTTCTGCTCCATCGTATGACAAATCGGATGAAATTATCCGGCAAAAACGCGTCTCAGTTATCGTCTATTATTCGTCAACTGTATGATTTATTTGAACAATACAAGGCACGTGCCGTGGAATTAACCCCCTTAATTTTAACAAAATCAGATACCTTAACCATATTGGATGGACGGATTGTATTTGACGGAGATGCTCTGTTCGCCTATCCGGATATTTTTGCATTAAAAGAAATTGATACTGGAACCGAACGTGAACATTCGGCACAACAAAATAATTTTAAATACACCAAATTAAGCGGGAATATTGCCTGTATAGTGAACGGCACCGGCTTAGGTATGGCTACCGTTGATTTAATTACAGACAAAGGTGGTACCGTTTCGTGTTTATTGGATATTGGAACGGAACCATCTAAAGAGGTTGTGGCAAAGGCTTTTCGAATGGTATTGGGTGAGCCGGATATCGAGGGGGTTCTCGTCAATATTTTTGGCGGTATTACCCGATGTGACGTCATTGCGCAAGGGCTTATTTCGGCATCTCACGAAATATCGGTTGGTATGCCTCTGGTTGTGCGAATGGACGGAACAAATGCGGCTGTCGGATGCCGTTTATTGCAAGAATCTCATCTGCCATTTGAATTAATTGAACGCATGGACAGTGCCGTTGAAAAAATCGTTTCTCGGGTTGAGGAGGTTGCATGAAATTTGTTCTGCCAAACAGTTCTACACCTATTTTAGTTCAAGGAATTACCAGCTCGTTGGGGGCTACCCATACCGAGATGGCCATTGTTTACGGGTCCAATATCGTTGCTGGTGTTGCCCGAGAAAAAGGATTAAAAACCTTTTTAAATGTCCCTATTTTTCAAACAGTTCGAGATGCCGTGCGCAAAACAAAGCCCCAAGTCAGTATGGTTTTTTCCACTCCCATGCGGGCCTTAGCCGACGTCACCGAAGCGGCAAAATCTAAAATCCCTCTGATTATTTGCACAACCGAACATGTTCCTTTACATGACAGATTAAAAATGACCGAAATTGCAGAAAAATACGGCGTGCGTTTATTGGGTCCCAGCTCTCCGGGGGTGGTTAATATTGATAAATGTTTGGCCGGCACCATGCCCGCTCATTTATTTCCCAAAGGAAATGTTGGCATTGTCTCACGGTCCAGCTCTTTAACCTACGAAGCCGTTCAACAACTGGCTCAACTAAATCTGGGGGTTTCTTCATGCGTGGCTCTTGGAACTTCTTTGGTCTTAGGAACGTCTTTCATTCCGGTTGTTCAAAGTTTTTTATCCGATTCCAAAGTCAAATCTATTTTAATTATCGGAGAATTAAACGGAAATTTTGAATGCGAACTTGCCAATTGGTATAAAAATCAAAAACGCAAAAAACCTCTTGTCGTGTACATCAGCGGAAAATCCTTTCCTCGCTCGAAAAAGCTGCCTATGGTTGGCGCCCCCCATCAAACACCAGCCGAAAGAGTGGCTCTAAAACAACAAACTTTGGAACAAGTCGGCGGTGTTGTTGTTTATTCGCCCGAATTAATTGGAAAAACCGTTGCGAAAGTAATGAAAAAGGAGACACATGACGCTTGACGAATTGATTATGACACGGGTTTCCCATGATTTAGCCGGTATCATCGGTGCTTTGTATAATACCGCCGAATTATTGGAAATTGATCCGGCATTCGCTACCGAATCCGGCGGCATAATTAAAACAAGCACCGGCACATTAATGGCCAGATTAAAATTTTTCCGTGCCATCTTTGGTACAGACGGCGCCCCGCTGAACACTCAAATTGTTCAAGAGTATCTCAACACGCTTTCCGCTGCATTCACCCTTAACGGAACAATAGACACACGCCGACAAGCCGTTGCCGTATTAATTTGTGCCGACACAATGATACGGGGCGGAAAAATCGATTTAACAAACCATTCCGTCACAGGGATAGGCCAAATCAAAATCGATGAGGCATTTCACCTTGCCCTATCGGGAACGCTGGATAGTATTCCACCAAAATTGGCTCCGGTTGCTTGGCTGGTAAATCACAATAAAATTCATCATCTGTCCATATCAGCCGATATAGATACCGATTGTATTACCCTGTGTTTTTAATTGTCAAATATCTTATTAAATAAAAACTTGTCTTTTTATTTTGAATACGATATAGTGATCTCAGGACAGGTGTTCTGTCTCGAGGTGTCAGAACCTCATTAACTCTATTCTGTAGTACGGAATATAAACCCTTCCAACCGTGGTTGGAAGATAACAAAATAACCCAATCGGGAAATATGTTATACTATTTGAGTTAAGTAGTTCTGAACTTCCAGCCACTTTGTATCAAGGTGGCTTTTGTTTTAATGTAATGAACAAGAAAGGGATTTTTATGACTACGAAAAAGCTTGACTCCGGTCGGTCTATGCTGGAAATGCTTGGAACTCTCGCTATTATCGGCGTTCTGTCTGTTGGGGCGATAGCGGGATACAGTTACGGTATGGATAAATATCGGGCAAATCAAACAATTAATGATGTGATGTTAAGGGCTGTCGATATTATCACCTATACCAACCGAGGTATAGACCCGAATACAGTCTGATGGCCGACAACAACCCCCGTCGGATATCCAACCTCTTTTGTACCGGATGAAAACAATGTCTATGGTATCCAAGTTCAAAATGTTCCCGCTCGAGTATGTAAAATGGTTGGTGATGATTCTGCTAATGTGTGTTATGCATATATTGTCAGTCTCAATACAGGGCATATATACTTTTATGAACGCACAGATGGTAAAGCTTTTGCTATTTATAAGTAAATCAAAAAAGCAGGTATTTATAATTATATCTGCCTTATTTCCACAAAAAAACTCGGGACACAAAATCCCGAGTTTTTTATACCCCAATCACTTTATTTTTGTGTTTGTTTGGCGGAAGACAGAGCCGTTAAAATACCCGTTGCCATTTGAATGGTTTGATTTTCAGACACAGCATCATACATCGGTATGTCGGCCAAACATTGTTTTGTGATTTGTTTTGCCGTTTCGCTCATCCCATTTGCATACAATGTGCCATCCAAAACGGTTTGCCACCCCTTATCCGTTAAGCATGTTTTCATTTTTGCCATAACATTGCCCGTCCCTTCGGTTGCGCAAGCCGCTGTCATCAAACACATACCCAAAATTAAAAACAATCCTTTTTTCATTTTTTTCTCCTTTCATTTTTTAATCTTTTACCATCATACAAAATACAGCCTCAAAAATCAACAAAAACCATGAACAGCTCTGTTATTTTTTCGTTCCAATCGTTAATTTTACTTGATTTTTTATGAAAAATCGGGTTTAATACCTCCATTCAACAAAAGGAGAAAAAATCATGGCTTTTAATGAAGAAACGGTCGCAAATGTAGCCAATTTGGCTCGTTTGAATTTAACCGATGAACAAAAACAAAAATTCGCCGGTGAAGTGGACGGCATTTTAAATTGGGTTGAACAATTGCAAGAAGTTAATGTGGACGGTGTTGAACCGCTCATTTCTGTTACGGAACAAACCGAAGCTATTCGGTCCGATATTGTCACAGATGGCAACATTCAAGCCGATTTAATAAAAAATGCGCCGGAATCCGCTCACGGATTTTATGTTGTTCCCAAAATGGTGGAGTAAAAAATGACAGATTTAATTAACTTACATATTTCTGAAGCTGCCGATTTATTGGCCAAAAAAGAAATTTCTTCCGTAGAATTAACTAAAGCTCATTTGGCCGAAATGGAAAAAGGCCGTGTTTTAAACGCCTTTATTACAGAAACGCCGGAACGTGCTTTGTCAGATGCTGAGGCCTCTGACAAACGCCGTGCCAATGGGGAAAGTTTAGGCGCTTTGGATGGCATTCCAATTGCCAACAAAGATTTGTATTGCACAAAAGATGTTCGTACAACAGCGGCCAGCAAGATTTTATCCAAATTTGTGCCGACCTATGAATCAACGGTTACTCAAAACTTAAAAGATGCCGGTACGGTTATGCTGGGTAAAGTCAATACCGACCAATTCGCTATGGGCGGTTCCACCAGAACCAGTTATTTTGGTGAATCCAAAAACCCATGGACAGATGCAACTGGCGAATACGCCTTAACACCTGGTGGTTCCTCCGGTGGTTCTGCTGCCGCGGTTGCCGCTGGTTTGTGTATGGGCGCAACGGGTTCTGATACGGGTGGTTCCATTCGTCAACCAGCCTCTTTCTGTGGTATCACTGGCATTAAACCAACGTATGGTCGTTGCTCTCGTTGGGGTATTGTGGCATTTGCATCCTCTTTAGATCAAGCCGGCCCAATGGCTCGCAGCGTTAAAGATTGCGCTATTATGTTGGAATCTATGGCCGGATACGACAAAAAAGATTCAACATCCGTTAACACACCGGTACCAAATTATGTATCCGCTTTAACAGGTGATATTCGTGGTAAAAAAATCGGTGTGCCAAAAGAATACCGTATGGATGGTATGAATGAAGATGTTGCTAAAGTTTGGGACAAAGGTATCCAATTTTTAAAAGATGCCGGTGCTGAAATTGTTGAGATTTCCATGCCACATACAAAATACGCTTTGCCGGTTTATTACATCATTGCTTGTGCCGAAGCATCCTCTAACCTGTCCCGCTATGATGGCGTCCGTTATACAACACGTGTAGAAGGGGCTACATTAGATGATATGTACAAAAACACACGGACAGATGGCTTTGGTGATGAAGTTATTCGCCGTATTTTGTTAGGTACTTTTGTGTTGTCTGCTGGTTTCTATGACGCATATTACACACGCGCTCAACGTGTTCGTCGTTTGATTGCCGAAGACTTTAAAAAGGCTTTTGAAACAGTTGATGCTATCGTGGCTCCAGCCGCTCCAACACCAGCTTTAAGCTTTGCTGATATGGCCAATATGGATCCTGTTTCCACATACTTGGGCGATGTCTTTACAACACCAAGCTCTTTGGCTGGCGTTCCAGCAATAGCTTTACCGGTTGGTATGAGCTCAAACGGATTGCCTATTGGCTTACAAATTATCGGAAAACACTTTGATGAAAACACGGTGTTCCAAGTGGCAGATGTGATGGAAAAATCTGCTGGGTTTAACTTAATGCCACATCGTGTGAAAGGATAAGATTATGTATACAATTAAAGGAAATACAAGCGATTGGGAATTAGTTATCGGTTTGGAAGTACACTGCCAAATCATCTCTAAAGCAAAAGTTTTCTCTGGTGCCAGTGCTGAATTTGGGGCCGAACAAAACACTCATGTGTCTTTGGTAGATGCTGCTTTCCCCGGTATGTTGCCGGTTTTAAATGAAGAATGTATCCGTCAATCCGTTAAAACAGGGTTGGGATTAAATGCTAAAATCAACAAGTATTCTCGTTTTGACCGCAAAAACTACTTCTATGCCGATTTACCGCAAGGGTATCAAATTTCCCAACTTTATTACCCGATTGTCGGCGAAGGCTTTATTGAAGTTCATACATCAGAGGGCGACAGAAAAATCGGTGTGGAACGATTGCACTTAGAACAAGATGCCGGTAAATCCATTCACGATATGCACCCATCTAAATCGTTTATTGACTTGAACCGTTCGGGTGTCGGGTTAATGGAAATCGTGTCAAAACCGGATATGCGTTCTCCGGAAGAAGCCGGCGAATACTTGCGTCAGTTGCGTGCCATTGTGCGTGCTTTGGGGACTTGCGACGGTAATATGGATGAAGGCTCTATGCGTTGCGATGTGAACGTATCTGTTCGCAAAGTCGGTGAAACAATTTTGCGTGATCGTGTTGAGGTTAAAAACGTCAACTCCGTACGTTTCGTCATGCAAGCCATTGAAATTGAAGCCAATCGTCAAGTGGAAGTATACGAAAACGGTGGCACGGTACGCCAAGAAACACGCCTGTTTGACCCGAACAATGGGGAAACGCGTCCAATGCGTAGTAAAGAAAATGCTCACGACTATCGTTATTTCCCGGATCCAGACTTGTTGCCCGTTATTTTAACGGATGAATACATTGAAGAAATTCGTGCCAGCTTACCTGAATTGCCGGAAGCTAAGAAAAAACGCTATGTGTCTGAACTAGGGCTTACCGACTATGACGCTCATGTGCTGACATTGGATGTAGAAACATCTCGTTATTTTGAAGAAGCCATGGTTGGTCAAGACCCGAAAAAAGTTGCTAACTGGGTTATGGGTGATTTGTTCGGATATTTGAATAAGAATGGCTTAACGGTTTCAAACAGCCCTGTTTCCGCTAAAAATCTTGGCGCTTTGGTGGGCTTGATTGCCGATGGGACAATCTCCGGTAAAATTGCCAAAGACGTCTTTGAAATTATGGCCGAAACCGGTAAAGAACCTGCCGTTATTGTTGAAGAAAAAGGATTAAAACAAGAATCCGATACAGGTGCTATTGAAAAATTGATTGAGGAAATTTTATCTGCTAACCAAGATAAAGTTACCGAAATCAAGGCCGGTAAAGACAAATTAAAAGGTTGGTTTGTGGGGCAAATTATGAAGGCCTCAGGCGGTAAAGTCAATCCGGCCCTCGCCAATCAATTATTGGATAAAAAATTGGCCGAATAAAATCAATTTTGTAACCACATAAAACCCGAAGGCGTTAACCCTTCGGGTTTTATACATAATAAACATGAAGGGAAATCAAATTGTTTCATCCTCCCCCGATGGATTCGCCGGATAAATCCCCTAAAGGTACAACTAAAAACACAAAAATTAAAAAGCCGAAAAAAGCTCTTTCACAGGCCTCTCTGATATCATACTCATTAAACCATGTATATAATGGCCATCCGATAACCAAAGCGACAAATATCATCCACTTCATCATAAAAACTCCATTAAAAAAAGCGCCCTTTTTAGAGCGCCCTTTCTTGATTATCTTTCAACAACGAAAGCCACTTGACCATCACCAAGCTCTTCTGTTTTTGCGCCGGATACAGCCGTTTCTTCGGCTCGCATCGCTACAGCCAACACTTGATCGGCAATATAGTCAGAATGCTCTTTAATTGCCTCAACCAATAATGGCGTATCCACTGTATAAATCACCGTAATACGATCAGATACATCAAAGTCGGCTTCTTTACGAGCTTGTTGAATCATACGCACAAAGTCACGGGCAATCCCTTCTTTTTCCAAATCGGGATACAACGTTGTATCCAATTGAACAACGGCTGTATTATCCGGCAAAGCTTGACCGTTTAAACCGTCTTTTAAGACCAGGCGTAATTCAAACTCTTCGGTGGTTAAAATTTGACCTGCAATGGACAAGGTTCCATCTTCCAATACCGTCCAATCCGTTCCCTTGCTGGCGGCCATAATATCTTTCATAAAACGGCCCAAGCGTTTACCAATTAACGGTGTTTTTAAATATAAGAATGTATTGGCAACAGATGAAATATCCGTAGACAAGACAACATCTTTAACGTTCACTTCATCTTTTAACACATCAACAAAGTTTGTCAGCGTTTCAGCATTAGAACCAGCAATTGTCATTGTCTTTAATGGCAAACGGTTACGCAATTTGTATTCTTCACGAATAGATTTTGCCGTAGAAGAAATTTGACGCACTAAGTCCATTTGAGCAATGAGTTCATGTTCATCAGCCATAGCAGATACCATTGGATAATCTGTCAAGTGAACAGATTCGCCGCCTGTTAAACCACGATAAACAAATTCACTCATCATTGGCATTAATGGTGCCATAATCTTACTGAGTGTGACCAAAACAGTATATAATGTGTTAAATGCGCCATCATCTGTACCGTCCCAGAAACGAGCACGACTACGACGAACATACCAGTTATTTAAGATATCCAAAAATTCTGCACATTCATTGCAAGCGCGTCCCATATCATAGGCGTTCATTTGTTCTTTGACAGACACTGTTAATTGTTTTAATTTACCCAAAATGTATCTATCCAACACATCGGTTGAGGTTGTAATTTCGTGTGCTTTAATTCCTTCAGCATTCGCATATAAGCAGAAGAAATAATAAGCGTTCCAGAATGGTAATACGGCTTTACGAGCAGCTTTAGCAACTTCTTTGCCTTCTTTATCCACCATGGCATTACCGGCTTTAACGGCTGGTGAAGAAATCAAAAACCATCTGAGCGCATCAGAACCCATTGTGTTTAATACTTCGTATGGATCCGGATAGTTTTTAAGTTTTTTGGATAATTTAACGCCACCTTCGGCCATCAATAAACCAGTTGCTAAACAGTGTTTGTAAGCCGGTTTACCGTGTAATGCCGTACCCAACACGTGTAAGGAATAGAACCAACCGCGAGTTTGGTCAATACCTTCAACGATAAAGTCCGCCGGGAAATGATTTTCAAACCATTCTTTACGTTCAAACGGATAATGTACTTGACCTTGAGGCATAGAACCGGATTCAAACCAACAGTCAAATACATACGGTACACGGCGCATCATTGTTTTTCCGCTTGGGTCATCCGGATTCGGATAAACCACATCATCAATCATTGGACGGTGTAAATCAACGACATCAAAACCTGTAGCTGCTTTAATTTCGGCCACTGAACCAAACACATCCGTTCTTGGGAAATCTGGATTATCCGATTTCCAAACGGGAAGTGGCGCACCCCAGAAACGATTACGAGAAATGTTCCAATCCGGTGCGGATTCTAATCCTTTTCCAAAACGACCATATTTAATGTTATCTGGTGTCCAAGTGATTTCATCATTTGTTTTCAGCATATCATCTTTGAAATCTGTCACTTTAACAAACCAAGAACTCATGGCTTTGTAAATAAGTGGTGTATCTGTACGCCAACAATATGGGTAAGAGTGAACAATCTGTTCTTTTTTAACCAACTTGCGATTTTCTTTTAACCAAGCCAAAATCGGTTCGTTTGTTTCAAAAACTTGTTTACCTTCATAATCCGGAACTTCGGCCGTAAAGCAACCAGCTTCATCCACTGGACATACAATTGGGAAATCTTTACGAACGGCCACACAAACGTTAAAGTCATCTTCACCAAACCCCGGAGCAATATGAACGATACCGGATCCGTCTTCGGTGGATACAAAATCACCGGCCAATACCGTAAAGCATCCTTCGGCTTTTAAATCCTTAAAGTATGGGAACATCGGCTCATACGTTTGACCAACCAATTCAGCCCCTTTGATTGTGGCAACTTGTGTGGCATTTTGCAATTGTTGTTTGTATCGTGGCAATAAAGCTTCAGCCAATACATATTTTTCACCATTTTCTTCCATAACGGCATAATCAATATCGGCACCCACAGCAATCATCAAGTTAGACGGCAATGTCCAAGGCGTTGTTGTCCAAACTAATAAATTCATGCCATTGTCTAACTTAAACAACACTGTCACAGATGTATCTGTTTTATCACGGTATGCTTGGTTAACTTCAAAGTTTGACACCGGTGTTTGAGCCGCCCAAGAATAGGGTTGCACACGATATCCTTCATAAACCAATCCTTTGTCATATAATACTTTAAAGTTATGGATAACGGATTCCATAAAGGACAAATCCATTGTTTTATAGTCATGGTTAAAATCCACCCAACGGCCGATACGTTTAAACATATCCACCCAAATACCGGCATATTTTAACACGTCTTTACGACAAAAATCATTAAATTTAGCGATGCCGTATTCTTCAATAGCTTTGTGACCGGAAACACCCAGTTGTTTTTCCGCACTCATTTCGGCCGGCAATCCGTGGCAATCCCATCCCAAACGGCGTTCCACTTTTTTCCCCGCCATCGTTTGGAAACGGGCAATCGTATCTTTCACATAAGACACCATGATATGACCATAGTGTGGCAATCCATTGGCGAACGGAGGACCATCATAGAAGTTAAATTCTTCAGCCCCTTCTCGTTGGCTGACGGACTTTTCAAATGTGTTATGTGTGTCCCAATAGTTGATAACATCTTCTTCCATTTTCGGAAAAGACATCTTGGCATCCAAAACCGGATAATGTTTCATTTTTGTCATAGTAATTTTCCTTTTTCTTAAATAATGAGTTATTATGCCAAAAAATCCCCAAAAAATCAAGGCTAAAATAATTAAATATCAGATTACCGAGGCAAACACCTTTTGCAGGCAAAATTTTTATTCCCGATCATACGATTTCACAAGAGAAAAATACCGCTCAGAGACAACCGAAGACAAGCGACCAATCAGTGCTTTTTCATATTTTTGAACATCAGCGACATTTACACCCTTGGCATATTTTTGATAAGGTTTCATAAAGGCAGCAAAATTATCATCAGATAGTGTCATTTTTAACAGATTAATATCCGTTTTAGCCTGTGCCAATCTAGCCGCTCCAAAATCAAGTACGGCTATCAATCGTCCCTCATCATTTACCAACACATTGTTTTTATGCAAATCGTGATGACACAAAACAGGACGAACCTGTTTAAAATAGGCGTATTTAACTTCACTTAAAATCGTTGACGATAATAGCCGGCGAATTTGTCCCAATTCTTTATCATTTAAGCCCGCTTTTTCAGAGGCATAATTTTCTAACATAGCAACATCTTGTTCAAAATTCAAATCCAACACAGTCGGAATATCCTTAAAACGAACCGCCGGTATTTTGTGTAATTTGGCAAAAAACAATCCTAAATCTGCCATTAACTCTGGATTAGTCAAATCGGATGGTGTATGACCGTTAATAATTTTTCGAACCGCACAAAATTCAATCGGATTTCCATAAACATCTGCACACGGTTTGACCGGCCGATACTCACGCCATATCGGGGTTTGATAAGGCAAATTATATCCCTTTAATACTTTTGAAACCGACAATTCCCGTTGCAACATCAATGCCGTTCTTTTTTCGAAAGGAATTTTTACAACGTGCGTCCCATTAACCAAATAAGAATTTGCACAATTGCCGGACGTAAAAACAGCATAATACTTTAACGGCTGTCCGACAGCCTGTTGTAAGAGTGCTCCAAAATTCCCGTAATTAAATGTACTTTCCATTTTTATTTATCTTTTTTTATCCGATTAAGATAAAAATAACATACCGTTAATGATTTGTCAATGTTTTTTATTAACAGAATATTAACATTTTTTTGTTGACAAGTTAGAAAAAATATGCTATCTTTACAAAATACAAAAGAAAAGGGAAATCAAATGAAAATGGTTTTGAATAATGGGCTGAAGGTTTTGGCCGCCCATACGCATTCTGGTCGCCTTAAACATGTGGCCGCTTCTTTAGACTCCTTGGGATTAGAGGGGTTTGCGGTTGTTGATTTTTTTAAAAACGGCCATGCTCGCGAAACGTGTGTTTGTCCATCGGAAGGTTTTGTTTCCATGAAAACATATAATAATAACCGATTAACAACGGAAATGTTTCGTGACATTTTGCACCAAAAAACATTTTACTATATTTATAATGAGTTAGGATATATTACAGAAACATGGCTTGATTCTTGCAATAAAGAATGGCAAGGCAATTTGGTTTTACCGCGCGATGTTATGACACATTCTCCGATTAAATTGTTTGAAGAACTGCAAACAGCTCCTCAAATGTTGGTTAAAGGCCACAATTTGGCTGTTAATCTGGAATACATTCGGTCTGAACGATCTCGCGCAGCTTAGAAAGTTTTTACTCCGAAGAACCCCCTTTAATTTTAAAGGGGGTTTCTTTTTAAACTTCGGTATAATCCACATCTATTACATGATGTTTTTTTGTTGATTTTTTCGGTTCTGTCCGCATTAACCTTTCCACGGGCGTTTCCTTTTTAAACCACGTTTTGATTTTATACCATACCCGTCCGATCAGTCCGGCCACCAAGACAACAATCAACAACGGCAAAGCGATATACCATGCCACAAAAAACAAAAACGACAAAATTAAAAAAATAAATACCAACCCGACAAACAGCTGTATCATTGTTTCAGTTGCCCCTTCAATTCATACAGAAAATCTAACGCTTCACGCGGACTCATTAAATCCAAATTCACCTCTTTTAACCGTTCTTCTGTGACATTTTTTGTTAAAGTAGGCTCTTTCATCGCACAAAACAAGGGTAAATCCTCAAAAAGAGGTTGCTGCGCTTGTTTTTTTTCTTCCAGCCCTGCCAAAACTTCCTCTGCCCTTGTTAATACCGGAGCCGGTAAGCCGGCTAATTTGGCCACGTGAATACCATAGGACCGGTCGATAGCGCCTTCTCCGACTTCATGCAAAAAGACTATTTCGCCTTTCCACTCTTTTGTCCGCATTGTATGCAAAGAAACACCTCGCAATCGATTAGCCAAAGCTGTTAATTCGTGATAATGTGTGGCAAATAAGCCTCGACATTTATTCACATCATGCAAATATTCCACCACAGCCCATGCCAAAGATAGCCCGTCAAAAGTAGCTGTCCCACGGCCAACTTCGTCCAAAATCACCAAAGATTTTGCCGTCGCCCCATTTAAAATGGCGGCCACCTCTACCATTTCCACCATAAAAGTAGAGCGCCCTCTGGCTAAATCATCCGAAGCCCCGACTCGAGAGTAAATTTTATCCACCAACCCTATTTTTGCATATTCAGCCGGAACAAAACTTCCCATTTGCGCCATAATGGCAATCAAGGCGTTTTGTCGTAAAAAGGTGCTTTTACCCGCCATATTCGGACCGGTTAATAACCACAAATTATTTTCTTCTTCACCCAACGTACAATCGTTCGGAACAAAAGTATCGCGTTGTTTTCCCAATGCCTCTTCCACTACAGGGTGACGTCCTTTATGTATGACAAATTCTTCCCCCTCTGTCATAACCGGACGTGTCCAAGCGTGTTTATCTGCCAAATACGCCAACGAACTGGCAACATCAACAGCGGCCATAGCCGTAGAGGCCCTTAATAAGACATCACTTAACGATAAAACTTTTTCCCTCAATCGTTCAAATAAATCTATTTCCATCGCAACCCGAGTTTCATCAGCGTGCATGATTTTTGTCTCTAAATCCGTTAATTCAGCCGTCGTAAAGCGTACACAATTTACCATTGTTTGACGATGAATAAACCCGCGTTCTTTTTCCCTTAACAACGGTTCAGCAAATCGAACAGGAACTTCGATAAAATATCCGACAACACCGTTAAAGGCAATTTTCAGTTGATTAATCCCCGTTTGCTCACAGTATTTAGCTTGCAAATCCGCTAAGACTTTTTTTGCATTATTTTTGATATTAGCCAATTCATCTAAAGCGGCTGAATATCCGGGCCGAATAAAACCGCCATCCCGAATTAATACCGGTAAATCTTTATCATCTTCACCGATAGCAGAACGAATTTCATCCGTTAAAGCCGACCAATCTCCCATTTGTTGTTTATCTTCTTCCAGCGCTAACGGAACCAGAGCATCTTGCATTTTTGCCCGCAACTGAGGAATTTTATCTAATGTTCTTAAAATCCCGACCATATCCTTTGGTCCGCCCCGTTTAACGGACAAACGCGTAATCGCCCGTTCTAAATCGGCCGAATACTTTAAAATGGATCGAACATCCTCACGAATACCCGGATTTTGCATAAAATAATCTATTTTATCCAACCGTCCGTTGATAGTCTTTAAATCGATTAACGGCGCCGATAAATACAAAGACAACAACCGTCCGCCGGCCGGTGTTTGCGTTGCATCAATTACTTTTAGTAAACTGGAGGCATTTTTATCATCCGACAACGAATGGGTCAATTCTAAACTCCGTCTGGTCGACGGATCTATTTCCATAAAGACACCACTCATAATCCGTTCCGGTGTTTGCAATAACGGAATAACACCCCGTTGCGTATCCAACATATAGTGTATTAAAACACCGGCAGCAATCGTTTCGGGTTTTGAAAACGCTCTAAACTCTGAGGCTTCATGCGCTTTAAAGAAATGTTCCAGCTCTTGTTTTGTTTGTATATAATTAAATTTTTCCGAGGGAATATATGTAATATCCAACCCTGTATCCCCAAACAAAAACGGATGTGTTTGATGCATTTCTTTTGTGATTAACACTTCTGAAGCGTCCAACCGTCCTAAAACGCAAGACACAGAAGCAGCCGGAACAATTTGGGTATAAAAATCACCGGTAGACATATCCGCCCACGCTATACCAAAACCATCCGCACCTTCCGCTACACACACCAAATAATTATGACGCCGCGCATTTAACAAACTGTCTTCGGTCAACGTTCCGGCCGTCACAATACGGGTAATACCTCGACGCACAACGGATTTGTAGCCTCGTTTTTTGGCCTCAGTCGGACTTTCCAATTGTTCTCCGATAGCGACTTTGTAACCGGCCTTAACCAATCTCACCAGATAATTTTCATATGCGTGGAATGGGACACCGCACATCGGTATCGGATCACCCAAGTGTTTACCGCGATAGGTTAAAACAATATCCAATGCCTGAGCGGCAATTTTTGCATCTTCAAAAAATAATTCATAAAAATCACCCATACGATAAAACAACAAACAATCCGGACATTCGGCTTTTGTTTCCAAATATTGTTGCATCATTGGGGTTGTTTTAGGGTCACTCATTTTTTCTTTCCTTTTTTTATGAAAAGTATTATACTCTTTTTATGAAAAAAAATAAAGTCAAAAAGAAACAAAATCACACCGGTTTTTGGGGGCAAATCATAGAGATTGTCTTTACTCCCCGTTTTTTTGCCCGTATTTTTGTATTAGACATTCCGATTTTGCTCATCTTAACCGCCCTAATCGCCTTTAAAGAAATCTCTTGGATACAAGGCATCGGCTATTTTGTCGTCATTTTCATTATTACCGGCATCGTCACAACCATCGTTTTTAAAGAATTGGAAAATTTTATTACTTATTTACGCTCATTAGCGCAAGGGGTTGATGCCGAACTCCCCAGATTTCACCGAGGCATTTTTGGCTCTTTCAGATTAGCGGATGCTTTTTTGGCGGTCAAAAACTTATGGTCGGAACAAACATTATCTGATGCCAGCATTTTGGAACGTTTACCGGATCCGTTAATTATGGTGAATCAAAACGCCAATATTGTTTTCGCCAATTTAATTGCTCGCGATTTTTTCGGAGACAACCTGCTACACAAACCCATACAAGACCTCTTTCAAACAGAAACGTTTACGGGTGCCATTACGCAAATTCTGTCAGACCAAACAAAAACACAATGGTTTGAGTATGATTATCAAGATGAAGAAACATACTCTTTTATGGTACGAATGGATCGGTTACCGGCAATTGCCAAAAATAATGCGATTGCCGTCATTGTTATGCATGATATTTCGGCCTTCAAACGCTTTCGCCATCAACAATCCGATTTTTTTGCCAATGCTTCTCACGAATTAAAAACCCCGCTTTCTATTTTATCCGGCCTAATCGAAACCATGCAAGGACCGGCAAAAGATGATGAAGCAGCCCGAGATAAATTTTTAAAAATGATGGCAGAACAAACGGAACGAATGACTAACTTAGTGCAAGATTTACTCAGCTTATCTCGGTTACAAATGATGGATAAAACCCATCAAAACGATATTATTTTAATACCGGATTTGTTAAAAGGGGTTGTCGAAAGCTTACACATTCGAGCCAGCACCTTATACAAAAAATTAGAATTAAAAATTATTCATGACCTACCTCGTGTTATCGGAAATCGCTCAGAATTACAACAAGCTGTCCAAAATTTGATTGATAATGCCATTAAATACGGAGAAGACAATTCCGTTATTACAATCAAAGCCAACCTCACCAACGGTTTTCCCAAAAAATCGGACAGATACTTTGACGATGTCCGACAAGTTATTGCCATTTCCGTACACAATACGGGAAATCCGATTTCCGCCCAACATCGCACACGCATTTTCGAACGGTTCTATCGGTTAGATTCTCTTAAATCCCGCAGAACGGAAGGAACCGGACTGGGCCTTGGAATCGTACAGCAAATCGTTCAAAAACACGATGGATTAATTGATGTGACCAGCTCGTTAAACGCCGGTACGACTTTTACAATTTATTTACCCGTGGATTTGTAATCACGATCAAAAGATTGGGACTTTGGCGGAAGGCACCAAATTATCTTTGTACAGCATTTTACAATAACCCAACCATTTGATTTGATGAACAATCGGGTCCATCCCGATACATACACATCACGTTCAATGAAGAAAAGAATGTGTCGGGGAGTTGAAACATCATGCTACGAAATGACCCTCTCGTCTTTTAATGCAATGCATCTGGACATAAACGAAAGCTCCCCGACCCAATATATTGGACCAAATAGGAAAAGATACAACCGAAACAATCCTAAAGTTGATAACGAATGTATCTTCGGTGAAACGATATAAAATCGTTCGTAAGCAATCAGAGTGTTTCTTGACTCCGGAAGCACACTTTCTTCCTATCGGCATACAACCGATGTTTTCTTTTTTAGCATACTATTTTATGAATGGCAATAAAAAAACATAAAACGATATGCTTTTTTATTTTTTAACTTGACAATAAGTAATTTAAGTCGTATAAGTAACCTTAAGCAAGTCCTTGCTTTTCAAATATTTTTTATCCCCACTCTTTCCCAATACATTTTTAAAAGGAATACCTATGCAATTACAAGATTTAAAGAAAAAAACACCATCTGAGTTGTTGACATACGCCGAAGAATTGGCTGTCGAAAATGCGGCATCTTTACGTACTCAGGATTTAATGTATGCCATTTTAAAACAATTAGCGGACACAGGTACCCCTTTGTATGGATCCGGTGTATTGGAAGTTATGCAAGATGGTTTTGGGTTTTTACGCTCCGCAGAGGCCAATTATTTGGCCGGACCTGATGATATTTATGTGGCTCCTCAGCAAATTAAAAAATACGGATTGCGTACAGGAGACACAATTGAAGGAGAGTTGGGGGCCCCAAAAAACGGAGAGAAATACTTTTCTTTGGTTAGTGTTGATCGAGTCAATTTTGTTTCACCCGAAGAATTAAGACATCGGATTAACTTTGATGATTTAACCCCGCTTTATCCGGAAAAATCAATTTGTATGGAACACGACAAATCCCCGAATGATAAGGATTTAACAGCACGTATTGTGGATTTAATCTGTCCGCAGGGGTTCGGGCAACGCTCGTTAATCGTGGCCCCTCCCAGAACGGGTAAAACGGTGATGTTGAAAAATATTGCTCACGCGATTTCTGCTAACTATCCGGAGGCACATTTAATTATGTTGCTCATTGATGAACGGCCGGAAGAGGTGACGGATATGATTCGGTCGGTCAAGGGGGAAGTCATCAGCTCTACTTTCGACGAACCGGCCTCTCGCCACGTACAAGTTGCCGAAATGGTAATAGAAAAGGCAAAACGTTTGGTAGAACATAAAAAAGATGTTATTATTCTACTAGATTCCATCACACGCTTGGCTCGGGCCTATAATACCGTTATTCCCTCTTCCGGTAAAGTTTTAACAGGTGGTGTAGATGCCAATGCCTTGCAAAAACCAAAACGTTTCTTTGGGGCCGCCAGAAATATTGAAGAAGGAGGATCTTTAACCATTTTCGGAACAGCATTAATTGATACAGGTTCTCGCATGGATGAAGTTATCTTTGAAGAGTTTAAAGGAACAGGTAACAGTGAAATTATCCTCGACAGAAAAGTATCCGACAAACGCATTTTCCCGGCAATTGATGTCACAAAATCCGGTACACGTAAAGAAGAATTACTGGTCGACAAAACACGCTTGCCAAAAATGTGGATGCTCCGTCGTGTCTTAATGCCAATGGGTGTTACGGATTCGATGGAATTTTTGATGGATAAATTGCGTCAAACAAAGACGAACGACGATTTCTTTTCTTCAATGAATCAATAAGTTTTAATATCGCACACCTAAAAAAAAGCATCAACGTGTTTTAGATGTGTCTCGGTTACCCCTTGAAAGTTCAGAACTGATTTTTTGAGGGGCATTTATATATTCTTCCAATAAAGTACCGATGGCTTGCAATCTGGCAATATAGGCTTTGTCCGTACTTTGCGTCACCGCAGCCATTAGTTTTAAATTATTTTCAATAACCAACCGCGCATATTGCCGATGATGTAAGCATTTTAAATCTTGAATAGCTGTTTGCAGATAAAGACGGGCAGAACGAACCTGTTGAATTCTTTCTGTTTCGCACAAAGCATAATTTTCAGCCAATTGTTCTTTTGCCATTTTAATTCTTAAAAATGCCCAAGCCTCTTCTTTTTGCTCCTCCGCCGTTTTCCAAGCATCAGGCACTTTCCCAACCAACATTAACCGTTCATTTTTTTCATCCGGAACCAAATTAATATCCTGCATTGATAAAACTCCTTTATTTATCTATGTTTCTTTTTTGAAGAACGAAACAGAATGTTTAACGCATTTGCCAGGGGAGACCTCCCCAAAAAGAAAGAAGCAGCACCTCCGGTGTTTTCTTCTGAACGAATTTTTTCTTCATACAGTTGAATACCTTGATGAATGAAATAATTCAGACGTTGTTCTTGTTCGGGATAAGAAACACCCAATGCTATAGCATAGGGTAACAAATCCCTATTCGTTTTTGTTTCTTGATAAACAATTTGTGTCGTAGATAAAAACATCTTAAATCCTTCCAGATGTTCTTGTAACCGTTTTCCTTTAATTGTCGGTCGCCCCATTAAATAACCGAAAACGGTTATCACAAATACGCTACCAAACACAATGCAAGACGTATATAAATTTTGGCAAAACAGAAATGTTACGCCGGCAAACAAAAAAGCTGTTGGAACGGCCAACAAAAGACGTCGTATTAACGTTCCTTTGGATAAAGCATATACAACCAAGCCCAATATGGCTCCTTCAACAACAATCATATTGCCGGATTGACTGAAAAACAATTCAAAAAAAGTAAAAAATGTATCCAGCGAGAAACACAACGGAAGCAAAAAATAAAATAAACCCGCCATAGGCCAAACATAGTTATGATTGGTAGCATAAATATTATCGGTACTTTTTTTTGCAATAAATTCAAAGCTGTTATTTAATCCATATACATCCTCATTCGGTGTATGAGATTTGATAATTAAAGGATTGTTTCCCATCGTTAAAGGATACATCCTTTCTTCCCCGTTTGATGGGGTTTTATCGGTACGGCAAAACTTAAATGTTTGTGTTTTTGGTTCAAAATTCATTGTCAAAAAACCATTGACGACCATCTGTAATAAGGTGGCTGTTGTAGCCGTAGAGGACCAATGATTTTTATTGATTAACATATAAGCTGTCCCAACCGACACATCTGACGGTGCTCGATACTGAGGCATAACCGTTTTTTTAATCGGATCACGACCTTGACAATACCAAACGACACAATAATACGCTATCAAGAAGAAAAATAAAAGCGTCACATTCCGTTGAGCAATCCCCGATATATCCATCATCATTTTTGGGGCCCCTAAAACAGGGAAAGACACAGCCATCAGAACGAGCAACAAGATTGTTTTCATGATTTTATCTCCTCTACCGCATTCATAACCAATTGTTTGCAGTCCGGTTGAAATAAGCGTTGAAGCATGTTGTCTTTTGCATCCGGCAATATCTGATCCCAAACACCATCAATATCCAACGCCAAAGCATAAGGCAGCATCTCTTTTAAATCAGAACTTTTTATACTGATATCGTCATTTTTACACACTGCCCTTAAAAACATTCTCAGTCCCGCAATTTGTTTAAAGACGGAGTGCTTTTTATTCTTTGATACAAACGTGCCAATACCATACATCACCACAACTATCAGGAAAAAAACTTGTGGCCAATCAGTATGTAACGCCTGCCCTAACGGTTCTAAAATATAAATCAGCGGGAAACAACACAACGCCGCAATCAAAAAATACCGTTGAAAAGGATACTTGTAATAAATAACATTTTTTGTTTTATCCTTGGTTAAAGCAGCCAATTCCTTATTAAATTGATTCAATAAGGGATTCATCCCGTTATCTAATGTTATGGAACCATCGGAACCAACAACACTGTCATACAAAAATTCATCTTCGGTTTTTGCAACACGCCCCGTCCGATTAAAAACACAAGCCGTAATTTGAACTCCTTCTTTTGTATTGGTTGTTCGTGTTTTTAGTTCTAAAAAACCGTTGCAAACCATTTGTATTAATGAAATAAATACCGCTTTTTTTATCCATCTGTCATTCATGATAAAATAAATTTGAGCGGCCGACCACTCTTTTGGCAGAGAATACATTGGCATAACCGTCGGACCATAAGTTCGACGAAACCACTTCGTAGTGGATTGAACAATGTGATAGCCTAACTTAAGCGCAATCCCCCCTACCCCGAAAATAAGAAGAACTTCCGGTTTCCCATATATCAAAAAAAACAAAATACCCATACCGATACATATCATTATCAGTGTTTTTTTTGATAAAACTTTATAAAAATGAATCGGGTATTGTACTACAGAAACACTCACCCGATACAAAAAGACCACCATAGAGGACACGATTCTTATGCAAAAACTATGCGCCTTCGGAACAAAGGCGATGAGTAAAAAAACCGTAAGTAACGCAACCGGCCAAGACATATTACAACTCTATTTTGACGTTATTTGCTTCTAATGGCGTAATTTCAAAAAACTCTTTTGTTTTTAGTGCCATCATTTTTGCCACAACATTAGACGGAAACATCTTAACGGCGCTATTATAATCTCGTACCGTTGCATTATAATAACGGCGCGCTTTTTGCAAGGTATCTTCGATTTCGACCAATGTACGATGCAATGTCAAAAATTGGGTGTCTGCCTTTAATTCCGGATAATTTTCCACAACAGCCAACAAAGTTTTTAAGCCACCGACAAATTGATTTTCTTTTACCGATTTATCCAAAGCAGAGGAAGACATTTGGGCTAAATTTCTAGCCTCAATCACTTGTTTGAGCGTGTTATTTTCATGAACCGTATACGCTTTCACCGTTGCCACCAAATTCGGGATTAAATCATATCGGCGTTTTAATTGAACATCAACTCCGCTCCACCCTTCAATCACCAAATTTTCCAGCCGAATAAACCGGTTGTAGGCAAAAATCAAATAAAATACCGCAAAAACAAAAATAACAACAAACAAAACCACGATAAACTCCTTTTTTATCAAAGTCATCTTATCGTATTTCAGACTGTTTGTAAACGAAAAAGATTAGCTTCGAATATGATTATGATGGTGGTTATACACTGATGCCAAAATGGTATCCATATTTTGAAAAGCGGACATAATTTTTGTCACGTCAGGCGCATTCGATTGACCATGAGCAAAACCATTTCTGATTTTTGTAGCTTCTTCCACCGGTTGAACATCACCTTGATTTAAAACCCCCAGCGTAGCCAAAAATTCCAACATCTTACGCGGTTTTAACGGTTTACCGTTTGCTTGTTTTGGAACGGTATAATCTTTTATTAAACTGCTGAATGCATCCACTCGTTCTATCAATGCATAAGCCGTCACATTTTCCTGATACAAATCAGCCATCGTTTTATAAAGCGGATTTTGCGGTGCATCCTTATCATCAACTAAAGAGAAAGTTAAGTTCTTACTATGGGTCAGGTTGGTTAACACCGCCTCAAAATCTTTCAGGATATGCGTTTCCGATTCGGGTAATATCGGGTAATACAGCGCATCCGGATGAGCCAAAGAATTACGTTGATCATAGTAAATAATCATTCTGTTGGCATTGGGAATATACCCTAATTTTTCGGCCCACAAGTAAATATCTTTTTTATTGGCTTTTAAGGCTTTTTTTGCCTCCTCTTCACTTGAGGCAATGTGTTGCCAATGATGCTTCACCAAAGTGTCAAACAACAGATGCCGCAAATTTTCAACAGCATGCATAAAAGGGATGTTACGTATTGTTTTTAATCGTTTGTGCAAGGACTTCACTTCTTGTTCACACATAAACGTATCCATTAATTTTTGGGTGCATGTATGGGGATGATTTAAAGCGCAGGACGTTGCCAGTATTGTTTTTCTGATTAATTCATGTGCAAAATCTGTATTTGAACGCACATAATCCATTAATGTTTTGTCCGATTGCACATTGGATTTTAAAATTAAATTATTAGCCAAAAAAACACGGCAATTTTTTGCTTTCTGATTAGGAATCGGAAAAAATTCTGCGTTTAATCCCTCATACTCTCCACAAAAAAAATGACCATTTTGTACACAATAGGCTAACCTCTTTTTAATATCTTCAAAGGACTCTCCTGCCTTTAAAGCGTTTGCCACCACAGTATTACTGTAATCAACACCCCCGACAAAATCGGTTTTAGGATTAAATTTTCGTTCTTTTCTGGTAATACCATCATTTACCAATACCGTGAAATAACACGGAAGTGATTTGATAAATTCATGATCAATTTGAGGTTTAATTTTGTAATAAGCAATCGTATTTAACGCAAATTGAGCAAGCGGTTCGATGATATCTTTCAGTTCAGCTGTGGTAAATTTAATTAGACCGGGCATGAAATTCTCCTTTATTTTTCCGAATAGTGTAGCATAAAACAGTTTGTTTGTCAATTTTTTATTTATTTTTGTAAAAAACATCAAAAAATATATTGAAAAGGCGAAAAAAACTTGATATCATTTTTATGTGTTAATTTCGTGAGGGTGAGATGAAAGAGTTAATTATTCCACAAGCATTAAAACAAGGAGATACAATCGCCGCCATTACATTGTCTTTTGGAGCAGCAGGACGTTTCCCAAATCGTTATCAACAAGGTGTACGCCAAATTGAAGAGGCTTTTGGTGTAAAGGTTGTGCCGACGCCTCATGCTCTGTGTTCGCCGGAGGAAATTTACACTCATCCGGATTGGCGGCTTGAAGATATGATGTGGGCTTTTAAAAATCCGGACATTAAAGGAATTATCTGTAATATTGGTGGAGACGATACCATTCGGTTATTGGATTTAATGATGGATAAACATTTTGATGTTATTCGCAATAACCCAAAGGTATTTTTGGGAATTTCCGATAGCACGGTCAACCACCTTATGTGTTTTAAGGCGGGGTTAAGGTCTTATTATTCAGCTTCCCTTTTGTTCGGATATGCCGAAAACGGCGGTATTCCCGATATTATGGTGCAAAATACAAAAAAAACGTTATTTGAAACAGCACCAATTGGTCAGTTGCCACACAGCGATACTTTTATTGTTGATTACGTTGATTGGGGTAGTTCAGAACAACCCAAACGCCCCAGAATTCCGACAGAAGGTCCCAGATTTATTCAAGGAAACCAAACGGTGCGTGGTCGCTTGATTGGTGGATGTACAGATGTGTTGATGATGATGGTAGTGGGAACAAAGTTGTGGCCCGCCTTGGAAGAATTTGATAATGCAATATTGTTTTTGGAAAATTCCGAAGAACAACCCTCACCGGATTATATGCTTTATTGGATGCGTAATTTAGGGGCTCAAGGTATTTTAAAGCGTATTAACGGTTTGTTGTTCGCCAGACCCGGAAACGATAAGTTTGCTGATGAAGCCGACAAACAAAATTGGTTGGCAACATATCCAAAATTTGATGAAGTAATTTTAAAAGCATTGAAAGAATATGGTCGTGAAGATTTACCGGTTGTTACCAATATGGATTTTGGGCATACAGTGCCTCAGTTGATTTTGCCATATGGAGCGATGTGTGAAATTAATCCGATGGCAAAGAAAGTTTCTATTTTAGAAAGCGGTGTTAGAGGGAGGGAATAATGGAAAAATACGAACTGGTATTAGAACTATTTTTATCAAATTATAAAGATTCTCCTCATTTTGAAGGGGCTGTATTATGTGGCAGTTATGCCAGTGGTAATCAAACCCCAGAGTCAGATATTGATGTTCATATTGTAATGTCAGATGCTTGTGAGTTTCGGGAACGGGGAAATATTTTCATTGACGGTATGTTGGTGGAATATTTTGTTAATCCTGTTTTTAAAATCGAAGAAACGATGGAACGAGATTTTAAAGATTATGGCTGTGCTACGGCCAATATGTATGGATATGGTAAAATCTTATACGATAAAACGGGGCAAGTGGCACGGTTACAGCAATTAGCCCTGTCTTATTTGGATAAAGAGTTTGCCCCCTTAACCGAATATCAACTTAAAAATGATTTATATCATATTTGGGATGATATGGATGAATTTTTAAGCGCTGTTAAGCAAAAACTGTCAACGCGCATTTTATACGGACAGTTGGTATCCCATTTAGTGAATTTATATATGAAACATCAAGGAATAGGCTTACAAAGTATGTCTAAATTGGAAAAATTGCTGTCTGATGAGGAATTTGCACGGCGATATCATTTGAAAAAACAACCAGAAGAAGACTTTAAAGCGTTGGCCTTGGCTTGTTTGCGTGCCCATGCTGGGGATAAAGTAAAGTGTATTCAAAATCTATATCATTTTGTTATTCATAAATGCGGTGGTTTTGATATCGGTCAATTTAAATTGATAAGCCAAGTTAAAAAAGGTTAGCTTTTGATGAAGGGAGAGAAAATGCGTTTAATAGACCCAACACCGGAATTTTTGCCCTCTGTTCAATCTGTTTTGAAATCGTATGATGACAACAATTTGGGCTTTCAAATCATTCGTTCGGTTCAAGCTTTGTTGGAAGCAGATAAAAATGGTTTTGATGCGTATTTTGCCAAATGTGCCGATGAATCTAAAGCGCTTAATTTAAGGCCTGAACATGTGCCTCAAACAACATATTGGTTGATGGATGAGGCTCAATTTGTGGGTGTTGTTGCTCTGCGCCATCAGTTAAATGAGGCCTTAAAACTAATGGGGGGACATATAGCTTATGAAATTTGTCCGCCGTTTCGTGGGCGTGGATATGCCACAACGGGATTAAAGTTGGGTTTGCAAAAAGCTGCCGAACTGGGGTTGGAAAGAGTTTTGGTGACGTGTAGAGAAGAAAATGTTGCGTCCTATAAAACAATGAAAAAGGTGATGGCTGAATATGGTGGCGAAGAGCAAGAGCCGGTGTTTGCGCATGACCATATTAACAAACGGATATGGATTAATACTCAAAAGCAAAGGAGATAAAAATGGCTGAACGATTTAAAATACCTGTCGGTATATTTGTTATGCTACGCCAAGATAATCAAGTGTTATTACAGCTCAGGCAAAATTGTTCTTTTGCCGGGCATTGGGGATTTGTCGGCGGGCATTTGGATGGCAATGAGCAAATAGTATCTGCCGCTATTCGTGAAGTAAAAGAGGAAATCGGTGTTCAAATTTATCCTGAAGATTTAGTGTTAAAAACAATTTGTCATAGTAATCAAGGCGTAGAATATCTGCAATTTTATTTTGAATGCCGCAAATGGACGGGAGATATACAAAATTTAGAACCCGATAAATGTGCTGAACTCAGATGGTGTTCTTGGGATGACTTGCCAACCAATACTTGTCCGTATTTAAAGCCAGCAGTTCAGAAAATCAATGACGGTATATCATTTTATGAGGATGAATTTTAATTGGTCTTGCATTTTTAAAATCTTGAGTGTATGTTACGAGCAAAGATAGAAAGGCATTTTATGACAACTCAAATTTTAGCCAATGTTTTGAATTTAAAACAAACGCCACTTATTTTTGATAAGTATGTGAATAGTATTAACATACGTCAACATGTTATTACCAAACAAACACTAGATGAAGCATTTCGGTTTTATCAATTAAAGAGTGAAAAAACATTTTATCGTCGGTGTTTGGTTTTGATGGATGAAATTAAGCATAATCCAGAATTAAAAAACGCGGCATTATTGTTGAAATATATTGCGTATTATTCCGATGGTGAAGATTTTCTGGATATGGAAAATTGGAAAGCAAGTCCTGCCAGAACGGATTTATCTGCTTTGATTTTGCTTAGTGGTGTTCGGTTGCATCAAAAAGCACTGAAAGGGTTGGATAAAGAGCAATATCAGCATCAAATTAAAGGGATTCATGATACCTTCATACGAGGGTTAAAGCTGTATAAAATTAATGGTATCAGCTATAATTCCTTAGCCTGGGGGATTCGTTTTGTACGAGGACGTTTGATGAAATTTGGACGTTTGCAATTTGAATATTCTTTGTATGAAGATCCTTTTGTGATTGTTAAAGATAAAAAAGGGGATTTGAAGGCCTGCAAGATATCTCAAGCAAATAAAATATCATCAAAGGATATTTTGCTTTCACCCAAAAATGTGTGTATTAATATTCATATTGACCGTAGTGAACGGTTATTTCCTCATTTGGTTGAAACATCTTTTAAACGAGCAAAAAAAGAGTTGTTATTGTATTTTCCTTCATTGAAAGGGAAGCGACTAATTTACAGATGCCATTCGTGGTTACTCAGTCCTCAGATGAAACAGTTTTTGTCAGATGACAGACACATTATGCAATTTCAAAATCGCTTTTTTGTTTTGCCGGCTGTTGAAGAAGACACAGGGGATGATTTTTTCCGCTTCTTATTTAATACACAAAAATCAACACAGGGTTTTTCTTTAGAAACGTTGCCAGATGATA
>JAZKXP010000005.1:0-6741 GCA_045611665.1 Alphaproteobacteria bacterium
AAAGCCGGACCGACTGGAGGTGACGGGTTTGCTTTACCAGCTTCAATTTGAAGTTTGATAAAACCAATAATTTTTTTTGCCATTTTGACAACCTTCAATTTTTAAATTCAACGGTCCATGAACAATTTCTTGTTTTGAAGTTTTGGTAGTGCGAAGAATGGCTCTTCTGCTACCAAGGATATGGGTACGAACCGCTTTTACCCCTATCCCCGAAAATTTTTAAACCTTTTTAACTTGTGTAAAGTCCAAATCCACCGGCGTTGCACGACCAAAGATGGAAACCAACACTTTTAAACGTTCTTTTTCTGTATCCACTTCTTCAACCGTACCGACAAAGGAGGCAAACGGTCCTTCATTTACATGAACTTGTTCACCCACTTCAAAGGTTAAAACAGATTTCGGACGATCCACACCCTCTTGAACTTGGTGCAAGATGTGCATAGCCTCTTTTTCTGTAATCGGAGTCGGTTTTTTACCACCCAAAAACCCCGTTACCTTTGGTGTAGAGTTCACCAAATGCCATGTTTCATCCGTCATTTCCATTTTTACAAGCACATAACCCGGAAAGAATTTACGAGCAGATTCCACTTTAGTACCATTTCTGACACTAATCACATTTTCTTCCGGCACCAAAACTTGTTCCACCTTATCGCCCAAACCTTTTTTATCGGCTTGTTCTTTAATAAATTCAGCCACTTTCTTTTCAAAACCGGAATAAGCATGGATAACATACCAACGAATCGCCATAAAAAACCTCCAAAATTAACCCACAATTAAGCGGATGGCATAAGCAAAAATTAAATCAATCAAAAATAAAAATCCGGCCAACATCACACTCATGATAATAACGGTGATTGTTCCTTGCATCGTTTCAGAACGCGTCGGCCAAGTAATTTTAGCAACCTCTTGTTTAACCTGACGAACAAATTGAGCGGGCGTTGTTTTCATTTTACTCTCTTTCCGTTTAGTTATTGTTTTTAAAGTTATTTTAAATAATCCCCAACCTCTTGCTTAGGGATCACATAAAATATCTTTTTTAATGGCAGGGGCAGTAGGATTCGAACCCACGGCCCTCGGTTTTGGAGACCGATGCTCTACCAGCTGAGCTATACCCCTTACCGTTTTTTTCTTAACTTTCAAACGAATCATCCCCTAAAAGTTAAGACAAGCCACTATACCCTTTTTTGTTTTTATTGTCAAGTCCTTTTTTAAGACAACGCTTAATTTTTTGTTAACACTTACTTCAGTACACAATAACCCCCATCCATTTTGCGTTCATTCGGGCATTCTGTTTCACAAATGCCTATATAAGATTCCATGTCCACTTTTTCCTCTGTATCACAAGCATAACATCTGTTATTTGCTCCTCTCAGTGGTGTTTCACTCGGACATTTAGGGGTACAAAGATAACCACTCCAAGTGCTGTAATATAAGTTTCTCGTATCACCACACTTTCCACACTCAGCTCTGGCATACTCTTGCCCATATAACCCAACATTATAATCGGCATCACACGAGACACATTCACTCTCATCATTGGCAAAAGTACCATCTGGACACGGCAAAGAACAATGTTTGTTATTTGCCCCATTCACAACCCGATTTGGACAAAGTGATGCGCATTGTCCGGCATATTCAATCGGATTCGGTTCGGTGCAACTGTAACATACGCCGTCTGCGCCCCTAAATTCATTATCTTTGCAATCGGCGATACAGAGGTCTTTCTCACTACCCGTAGTTCCAAGACGTCTGTTCGTGCATTTAGCACATTCGGTCTCCGATGCCTTTTTATTTGGACCAGTTTCACAACTGTGGCAATAACCATCCCAATCCATATACTCGCCATAATCACATTTTTTAGCACAATAAAGACTATATGACGAATTAGATGCATAATATGGCACTATGACACGGTCATTCGGGCAAACTTGCTCGCAATATGAATTTTTTACTAATCCCCTCGTACTATAAACTGTTTCATCATTGCAATCATAACAGACACCATTATCCGCCCTAAATTGTCCATCCGGACAATTTCTGACACATACATCGGACCCTTCATACAATGTAAAATCCTCTCCGCATAATTCGCACAGGTCTAACGGCGCCCCATTAATTTCGGCATAATTCAAATTTTCGCATTTCCTACAATTACCATAGGTATCTTGCACATAGCCTTCTTCACATTTCGGAGCACAATAGTGACGCACTGCAGTACGAGCATACCCTTTTTCTGTACACTTATTCACACATTCTTTTGCAAGTTTTTCAGAACTCATTGCCTGTGTCGGATCTTCACACCCGAAACATTTTCCGTCTCTATTTCTAAACGGTTTGTCATACGGACACTTTAATACACAGCTGTTCCCCACAACCTCTCTTTCCTCACACACATTACAGTTGTCTTCAACTCCGGTCACAGCCACACCATTTTCATAATTACAGACATAACAATTGCCATTTTTATCGGCAAGCGGTCTGGTCCACGGGCAACAATTTTCTCCGTTGTCATCACAACACATCCCATTTTTCGTAGAAGGACAACAATAAGGACCTGATTTATTTTCCGAACTGCAACATATCATATCGCCTGTTTTACTGGATTTTAAACACAATTCATCATTTTCACACGCACTGACACATAATCCATCTTCGCATGCCGCGCAATTACCAATACAATCTGATGCCGTTTCACACGTTCCGAACGGAAAAGCCCCTTGATTTAAATCTGACGTAAATTGAAATGCCATATCAACCGTTTCTTCCTTTCCGCCCACGGTGCAGATATGATTAGAATCCACATAGGCTATATCATTCACATAAATCGCCAACGGCGCTTGCCATCCGCTGTCAACAATTCGTTCACATACCGATGACGGAATATCGTCTACATAAATTTCAAAATAACGGTCATCCTCTTCTAAAATCTCTCCATCTATTGGATAACCGATTGATGAAACATATCCTAATTCAGAAAAATTCAACTTTTCTTGTCCAACCAACATCTGCTGACTGGCCGACATGGCATATAACGTCACATCTTTGATAGTTTCATTCGCACGGTGTTTATCCATTGCATAACTGTACATTATGATACCACCAACAGACAGAACACCGATAATAGCGAGTGCGCCCAACATCTCAACCATAGAACGGCCGAATTCGTTTAATTTACGCACAAAAACCTCCATTAAAATAGATACAATATTATTTTTTACACATTACGCTGTGTTTTTATTTATTGTCAAGTAAAAATACACATTAAAGTACGATTTGTTTTTACACATTAAAATGTGAGTATAATAATCAGGAGATACTTACATGACACCTTATGAAGCAGAACAATTAAAATCTTTTGGTAAACGTATTGCAACTTTACGTAAAAGCCAAGGATATAGCCAAGAAGAATTTGCCGAAGCTACCGGCAAAATGATTAACACCATTTCCAACATTGAACGAGGCTTGGCCGATCCAAAATTTACAACATTAAATGCAATAGCCAATACGCTAAACGTAAATATTTCTGATTTATTTTATGATATTCCGCCTCACGTACAAAATACACTATCTGACACGACCAAAAACACCATTGCTGTAATGGACAAACTCTCTCCCGCCGTGCAACAAGTGGCTCTCAAACAAATAAAGGCATTATCGGAATTAAAATCTTAAACTTGACGCACTTCCAAAATACCGGCCATATGTTGCAAATGATTAATGGCATCCCCTTGGATTGTATAACGACCGTTCAATGAAATTTCCACATCAAACTCATCTGTTTTCACCACAATAAAGACACGGCTTTGACCACGAGGTTGTTGTTCAATCGTTCGGGCGAGTGCCGGCACACATTCGGCACTACCTACCGTAATAATAACGGAGGCCGCCGTTTTGGACATAATATCATTGAGGTAATCGGCACTCAACAACGACAACCGCACCCGTTCGTCATCCGGCCGTTTATCCGCCATAATATTAAGGAGTAACGGCTGACCGGATTTTAATTTTTCTCTAGTGTTTGCCAACGTTTCGGCAAACGTAAAGACCTCAAACGCTCCGCCCTTATCCGTTGCCGAAATAATACCGAAACGATTGCCTTTTTGAGAAATTTTTTCCCGAACATCTGACACAATCGCCGCCAGAGAGACTTTAGATGCACCCGCCATTTGCACCAATTTATCCAAATCAGATGAAGAAGACACGCGCAACCGTTCAAACACCGATTCAAACGCATCTAACGGATGAGCCGACAAATAAAAACCGATAGCCTCAGATTCCATAGTCAATTTTTCCAAATGAGGCCATTCCGGTACTTCCTCCATTTTGAATTTGGTCGCTTGAACCGTATCGCCAAACAAACTGATTTGCGAACTGTTGCGTGCCTGTGTTTCTTGGGCAGAAAAGGCAATAATTTTTTCAACATTGCTATACACTTTCGCCCGATTTTTATCCAAACATTCAAACGCTCCGGCTTTGGCCAAATTTTCAATATACCGTTTATTGAGTACGGACGAATCCATACGTTTGGCAAAATCTTCAATGGATTTAAACGGCCCGTTTTTATCACGTTCCGCCACAACGGCTTGCATACCGGCCTCCCCCACATTTTTAACGGCAGACAGAGCATATCGCACACAGCCGTTTTCCACCGTAAAATCCACACTGGATTTATTGATATCCGGCGGTAAGACCTTAATTTTCATTTGGTCTAAGTCATTTTTAAAGAATGCCAGTTTATCTGTATTGATTTTATCAAGCGTCATTGTGGCGGCCATAAATTCCACCGGATAGTGTGCTTTTAAATAAGCCGTTTGATACGCGATATAGGCATAGGCGGCGGCGTGCGATTTGTTAAATCCGTATTCGGCAAACTTTGCCATTTTATCAAAAACGTTCTCGGCAACCTTTTTATCAACGCCTTTGGCGGTAGCCCCCTCAATAAAGATACCACGTTGACGAACCATTTCCTCTTTAATTTTTTTACCCATAGCCCGTCTGAGCAAGTCGGCCCCGCCCAACGTATAACCGGCCATCACCTGAGAAATTTGCATCACCTGTTCTTGGTAAATCATAATACCATAGGTTTCTTTTAAAATCCCCTCTAACATCGGGTGCAAGTAATCGGGTTCTTCCGTTCCTTTTTTACGGGCAATATAGCTGGGAATACTGTCCATCGGCCCCGGTCGATACAAAGACACCAAAGCCACAATATCTTCAATTTTATCGGGTTGCATATCGTGCAAGATTTTACGCATACCCGCACTTTCCAATTGGAACACACCCGAAGTATTCGCCGATTTTAATAACTTAAATGTTTCTTCGTCATCAAGCGGTAAATCATTTTCATCAATTTCTATCCCACGCAACCGAATAAGATCGGCCGTCTTTTTAATCGTAGTCAGTGTTTTCAGCCCCAAAAAGTCAAACTTAATTAAGCTGGCATCTTCCACAAACTTCATGTTATATTGTGTGACCGGCATGTCGGATGACGGATCTTTATAAATCGGCACGATTTGGTCAAGCGGTTTATTTCCAATCACCACACCGGCGGCGTGCGTTGATGAATTTCGGTTGAGCCCCTCTAATTTTAGAGCAATTTCCAATAAATGCTTAATACTTTCTTCCGAACGAGCTTGATTTTCAAATTCGGGTTCTTTTTCAATCGCCTCTTTCAGTGTAATCCCAAGTTCATTCGGCACCAACTTAGACAACCTGTCCACAACCGGATAGGGAATTTGAAGTACTCGGCCGACATCTCGGATAACGGCTTTGGCTTGCAACTTACCGAAGGTAATAATTTGGGCCACATGGTCAAAGCCATAGTTGTTTTGCACATACTCAATCGTTTTACCACGATTTTCCTGACAAAAGTCAACGTCAAAGTCGGGCATGTTCACACGTTCCGGATTTAAGAAACGTTCAAACAACAAATTAAACCGAAGCGGATCAATGTTGGTAATCGTTAAACACCAAGCCACCACAGAACCGGCACCGGACCCACGCCCCGGTCCCACGGGCACACCGTTTGCCTTTGACCATTGAATAAAGTCAGCCACGATAAGAAAGTAGCCCGGGAATCCCATTTGTTTAATAATGCCTAACTCATAATCAAGGCGTTCTTTATACTTTTGTCTTTCTTCATCAGAGCGTCCCTGCATCCGCATTTCAAAGCCTTTATAGGCCATGTCCTGCAACGCTTCATCTTCGGTTTTTCCCTTACAATCGTAATTCGGGAAGGCCGGTTTTTTCTTTTTGGCCATAAAAAAGCAACGTTTGGCAATTTGAACCGTATTTTGAATCGCTTCGGGCAAATCGGCAAACAGCTCTTTCATTTGTTCAGCCGTTTTTAAATAATGTTCCGGCGTTTCTTTACGTCTGTCATCCACCGATACATACGTTTTTTCGGCAATACACAACATAGCGTCATGTGCTTCATACATATCGGGATCCATAAAGTAGGCTTCATTTGTGGCCACCAACGGAATATTGTATTTATAGGCTAAATCCAAAAAGGCTGGCTCTGTTTTATTTTCTTTTTCGGTCCCATGGCGTTGAATTTCCATATAGGTTCGCCCTGGAAAAGCCGCCTCCAACTTTTTCAAAATTTCTTCGGCAAATTCTGAATGACCGTTTAAAATAGGACGCGCCAAAATACCTTCCGCCCCACCAGTTAATAAAATCAATCCTTCGGTATTTTGTGTTAATTCCTCTAAGGTCAAATGCGGTTGCGTTTGTTTATCT
>JAZKXP010000006.1:0-60283 GCA_045611665.1 Alphaproteobacteria bacterium
TGAGTTTTTCAATAAGTGCCGGCCTGGCTTTGTCGGCGTTGTGTTCATGATATGCGGTCAGCGCACCGTGTTTAATGCCAAGTAAATTAAGCAAAGAACCGGTTGTTCTTGTGTCCTCACAAGCGATTAAATCCGCAGACTGCAGAATCTCTATGGCACGGGCAGAAATATCCTTTAAATTTCCAATGGGTGTAGATACCAGATATAACATATTAAAAACCTTTAAATAAAACTTGAAAAATTCTAATAAAACATATAACATACCCTTATGCAAAAAATCAATAAAAAAGGATGTAAAAAAATGATTTGGAAAATGTTGGCTTTGACGGGATTAGTAATGACGGCCGCTTGTGGTGTTAAACAAAACGATCCGTTTATGCAACCAATGTTTGGACGAGTACCGTCTGCGTATGATATGACGGTTGGAACGGCGTCAACAAAAATTGCCGTTTTGTTGCCCTTATCCGGAAAGTCATCGGGTGTTGGGACGGATATGCAAAAGGCGGCTATGATGGCCGAATTTGATAGACGTAATTTGGGGGCCGCCGTTGTGTTTTATGATACGGCCGGAACGCCGGAAGGGGCAGAAAAGGCTTTGGAAGCCGCCGAACGGATTAATCCGTCCGTGATTGTGGGGCCGGTATTTTCTGCGGCAGTGGAGGCTGTGAAAGATGAAGGAACTTTTGTTCCCGTATTGTCCTTTACCTCAGATACAGAGGTCGTTGAAGATGATGTTTATACATTGGCGCTGACCATACCGACTCAGGTGAATAAAATTGCGGAATATGCGTGTGGACAAGGGCAAAAAAGAATCGCTGTTATCGGACCGGAAAATAAGGTCGGAGAGATTGTTATGAATACGTTGTCGAAAGCCATTCAGAGATGCCCAAATATGGATATGGTTAAGGTATCATTATATGATCCCGCAACGGTTAATTTTGATCCGGTTATTGCAAAAATCGCCCCTCAGCCGATTGATTCCAGACGTAAGGATTTAACCGATGAAGAAAAAGAATTGCTGGCTAAACCAATCAGTGAAAAGGTGGAATTTGATTCATTATTTGTTTTTGAAGACGGTGTTAAATTGCAACAGGTTATGAGTATGTTGTCCTATTATGATATTACACCGAACGATATTCCTGTTTACGGATTGTCTTCTTGGGAAGGAATGAAAATAACCGAGTTGGTCGGTGGCTTTTATCCTGCAATGCCGGTCGCCTTATCTGCTGATTTTAACGCCAGATTTCGCCAAGCATTCGGTGCGAAACCATCTGCTTTAGCGGCATATGCTTATGATGGTGTTTCGTTGGGTATTGTTTTGGGAACGCAAGGCGTATTGAATAAACAAAAATTGTTGGATGATAACGGTTTTTCCGGTGTTAACGGACGTTTTCGTTTGAATGAAGACGGGACGAATTTACGATTGTTGGATATGAGACAGATAAAATCTAAGTATCGTTCTGTGGTTGTTGAACAAGCTCAAACAACTATGCCTAAGCGGGGAGATAATGATTTTTGGTATGCGCCGGCGATCATTGAGGAAGAGATACCAAACAATCCGTCTTTTTAAAAATAACTTGAAATGAACAATCCTTTCTGTATAATATAGGCTATAAATTAAATATGCTGCGGAGTGAAAATATGAAACATAATCAATTCGGTCGGTCCATGGTGGAGATGTTGGGGGTATTGGCCATTATGGGCGTATTGGCAATTATGGCTGTTGTCGGTTTTAAATATGCAATGGATAAGTCAAAGGCTAATCAGATTTATCATGATGCAAAAATCGCATATGTTTCTATGGGGGCAGGGGCTCCGTACGATTGGACGGAAACGGAATTTACACCGTCCAGCGGATTTGTGACATTCGTACGGCGTGATAAAGCAAACAGAGATTTTGTATTGGTGGAACAAATACCGGACAGTGTGTGTGATATATTATTGAATATGTCTGAAGAGGCTGGCGAGGTTGTGTTGTATTCGGCTATGAATGAGCCTATGTTGTGTGAAGAAGAGAAACAAGATATTGTCATTTCATTTGATGGAATTCCGCCGCTTATCCCGTGTTTTGATGCTGATGAATGTCCGTCTTGGTATAACAGTTATTGTGACCCAACAGATGAGGTTTGTAAGACATGTGAATTGGGTCAGAAAACGAATGAGTTCGGGGACGGATGTGTGGATCTATGCTTAGATCGCACGGATAAGTATACAAGCACATGTACATCTGAAGAAGCCGGAGCCAATTGGTGTTGTCCGGATAATTCGGTGTGCAGTCATGTCGTTGGTAAGTGTATTGAAGCGGCTAACGTTTGTGTTTATGATATGGCAAAAACAAATAATACGACCGTCTATTATACGTCAACATGCAGCTATACGATGGCGCAAACCGAAATAACACAAATGTATTATACGGCAACATGCGGATATGATTTTGCTCAATCAACGGATTCAAATGGTAATATTACAACCTCTTTTTCAAAAATTGGTAATCCGTGTCCTGAAAATCATTATTGTCGTTTGACGTGGACAAAGCAAACGTGGAATTCCGGTGAAGCAGCTCCAACCGGTTTCGCGAATGATTATACAGGTGAAATGTGGGGTGTTTGTGTACCGATGTCGGCAACGTCGGCTAATGCTCAACCGGTGTATCCTGAATCCAAAAATTTACTGACTCGTAAAAAAATGCCGTGTCCCGAAAATCATTATTGTCGTTTGATGTGGACAAAAGAAAAATGGGAATCTGGCGAAACGACTCCGACAGGTTTTGCTAATGATTATGTCGGAGATATGTTTGGTGTTTGTGTGCCAATGTCGGCGACAACTGGAAACGCTCAGCCGGTATATCCGTCTTCTGACAATTTAATGAGTCTCAAGGGTGAAGATTGTCCGGAAAATCAGTATTGTAATTTAAGATGGACGACGACGGAGAATAATTGTGCTAACGCCTCTATTCCGAATGATCATGTTGGTTTGATGTATGGCAGATGTGTGGATATGAATCAAGTTAATACGGCAGTTTGTCCGGGTAGTGTTCCGGGGATTGTGATTCCGGAAGAAGAAAATTAGATAAAATGCCCTTTTTTGAGGGCATTTTTTATGGCAACAGCATTAAAATAAGTTCATTTAATACTAAGGTTCCGTTTAGTGTCGGGGTTAACATTTTTTTGTTGTCGGATAGGTTAATCCACCCTAAATTTTTGGCCTTTTGAATGCCGCTTCCGGATAGTCCGTCTGTCGAAAACGGTTTATGTGTTAGTCGTAATCCCATTAAGAGTTTTTCCTCAAAGCGTTCTTGAGGGGTGAGTGTTTCAATCACTGTGCCGTTTTTGAGCCACTTATCTACGGATTTTGGCGCCTCTGTAGCCGTTAGTCCAAGCCGACCATGGGCGGCCGGCCCGATACCGATGTAATCACCCCCCGTCCAATAGGTTAAATTATGCCGGCTTTCTTCTCCTTGGCGAGCATAGTTAGATACTTCATAACTTGGAATGCCGGCTTCATTCATAATACTATCGGTTAAGCGGTATAACTGCTCAGCTGTTTTTTCATCGGCCGGTGATATGTTTTTTTGCCCGAATACGGTATTTTCCTCAATGGTCAGTTGATATAAAGAATAATGAGACAGCCCCAAAGATAAAGCCGTGCGTAATTCTGTTTCCCATTCCTTTGGTGTTTGGTTAGGGCGGGCATAAATTAAATCCATATTGAGGTGAGGGAAAATGCTTTTTGCTTTCTCAATTTTGTTAAGGGCTGTTTGAACGGAATGTCTGCGCCCCAAAAATTTTAAATCTGTATCATTCAGAGCTTGAACGCCGATGGATAATCGATTAATGCCCAGATTTTTAAAGGCGGTCATTTTTTCTTTGCTAATCGCATCCGGATTGGCTTCTAACGTGATTTCAATATCATCTGACAGCGTAAAAACAGTTGTGATGCCGTGCATTAGTTTTTCCATAAATGCCTGCGACATTAACGATGGGGTGCCACCACCGAAAAAAATGCTGGTTAACCGGCGATTTGTGGTTAAATCAGCCATTTGTTTTAAATCTCTGAGATAACCAGCCATCAATATTTCTTCATTTGGAGCTGAACACGGATGGCTGAAAAAATCACAATAGGGACATTTGCTGAGGCAGTATGGCCAATGTAAGTATAGACCAAATAAGGGTTTTTGATGTGATTGCATTTGACCTCTTGACAATTTGTAAAAAAAGGGGTAGAGTTTTAATCCTGAAGATAATTATTGATTAATCTAACAAGAAAGATAAAACAATGCAAATAATAATTACAGGTCAACAAATTAATTTAGGCGACAACTTGCGTTCTTATGCCGAAAAAGCTTTGGATGCGGCTGTTTCAAAATATTTTGCCGACGCAATCAGTGCTGATGTGCGTGTGATTAAAGAAGGCGAAGAAATCAGAACGGATATTACGGTTCATCCGATTGCCGGTGCTTTGGTGAAAACAACGGCATTTTCTGCCGATGCTTATGCTTCATTTGATGGCGCTGTTGCAAAATTGTCCAGACAGCTCAGCCGTTATAAAAATCGTTTGACGGATCATCGTGCCGAACCGGTAGAAATGGTTGATATGGCCGTTATTGATGCCAAAGAAGACGAAGAAGAAGTCGGTGATGCTCCGGTGATTATTGCCGAAATGCAAACTGAATTACCGATTTGTACGGTCAGCGGTGCGGTTATGCGTATGGACTTGGCTGGACTTCCGGCATTGATGTTTAAAAACTCCGCTCATGGTGGTCTTAATATGGTTTACCGCCGTCCGGATGGTAATATCGGTTGGATTGATCCAAAAAATAAGTAAGGATAATCCATGAAAATTATTGATATTTTATCAAAGGATTCTATTGTTCCGAATGGGGCGTACGGCAGTAAACGTCAATTATTGGAAGAATTGGCTAAGGTGGCGTCTCGTCAAACCGGACTGGATGACAGAATTGTCTTTGATGCATTATTGGAACGGGAACGTTTAGGCACAACGGGTGTTGGTAAAGGGGTTGCTTTGCCGCACACCAGATTGTCCGGGTTGGATAAGATTTTTTGTGCTTTTATTAAATCCGAACCGGTTTCATTTGATGCTGTTGACGGAAAACCCGTTGATTTAATCTTCTTATTGTTGGCTCCGGAAGAATCGGGGGCTGATCACCTGAAAGCATTGGCAAAATTATCTCGTATTTTACGTGATGAAACGGCCGCCGAAGGATTGCGTCAGGCGAAATCATCAGATGATATTTATGCCTTGATTGAAAAGTATGACGCAGAAGATTAAGTAGAAAAGTTAAATGAATGCCCCTCTGTCAGAGGGGTATTTTTTTAGAAAATTAATATCCCTAAAAAAATCCTTGACTTTTATGTATGGATAGTGTATATTCGCCCACATGAACAATAAAAAACTACATCTCTTGTTATGCTTGTTAGGAAATAATAACCATCTCCTAAGAGGGTAGCTTTTATACATTTTTTTAAAGCCAAACACCCTTTTAGGAGGGTGTTTTTTTTATTATCTAGTGAAAGGAAAAATATGACACACCAACCATTTTTTTACGATGTAACATTAAGAGACGGCAATCAAGCTCTTAAAAAGCCATGGAATCAATCCGAAAAAGAAACAATCTTTAATCAATTGGTTTCTTTGGGGGTTCAAGGGATTGAAATCGGTTTTCCGGCTTCCAGTGATATGGATTTTGATTCTTGCCAAAAATTGGCCGCTATGGCGCCTGAAAATGTGGTGGTGAGCGTATTGGCCCGTGCCGTGGAAAATGATATTGTGAAAGCGGCCGAAGCGGTGCGTCATGCTCATAAGCCTCGCATTCATACATTTATTGCCATGAATCCATTGGGGCTTGAACACGTTCTTAAAAAAGACATTCATGAAGTGACGGATATTGCTGTCAGGGCTGTTAGAAAGGCAAAGGAATTACTGCCCAATGGTCAGGTGGAATTTTCCGTAGAACACTTTGGGGATTGTCGTGACAATTTACCGGATGTGATTAACGCCATTGAAAAAGTGGTCGAAGCCGGTGCCGATGTGGTGAATTTGCCCAATACGGTCGAACGTTTCCGGCCTTTGGAATTTGTGCAAATGGTGGAACAAGTTCACAAACGTATTGGCAATAAAGCCATTGTTTCTGTTCATTGTCATAATGATTTAGGGATGGCTACGGCAACAACCGTGGAAAGTTTTTTCCATGGGGCGAGTCAGCTTGAAACAACATTAAACGGTCTTGGAGAGCGAGCTGGCAATACGGATATGTATCAAGTGGCAGTGGCATTGCATAATACTGGCGTGAATGTACCATTAAATATGCGTTTGTTTGATAAAACGGCTCAGATGGTATCCGAAATGTCGCATGTACCTATTTGGGAAAAAATGCCGATTATCGGGGGTGATGTCTTGGCTCATCGCAGTGGTATTCACCAAGATGGGTCCAATAAAACTAAGGGACTTAAAAAAGGGCAATACATTGCCTTTGATCCGGCCTTGGTTGGGCGTGATGACGGGGAATATTTGGGCTTTACCAGTCAGTCAGGTAAATCTGCTTTAAGAGAAATTTATGAAAATGCCGGCTATCCGATTACGTTAAAGGAAACCGAAATGTTAATGCCGTTTGCCAAAAAAATGGCCGAGCAAAAAGGCGAACTGAGTATAGAAGATTGTGATAAGCTGTACCGTGAGCATTTGTGTGCAGTGGCAGGGCCTTACCAATATGGGGCTTTTGATCGTATTCAACAAGGACGTTATGTTTTGACCTATACGGAAAATGGTCAGAAAAAAGAAACAGTCGGTTATGGCTATGGACCGGTAGAGGCGTGTATCCACGGATTGTGTTCTTTGGGGGTGGCTATTTCCATTTTGGATTATCAACAAAAAATGTTGCGTGGGGAAGATAAAGAGGCGTCAGAAGCTATCGCAACCATTAAATTGGCCAAAGGCGACAAACAAGTTATTTGCCATGCGATTGACCGGTCAACGACACAGGTTAGTATTAAGGCTATTTTTAACGGACTTAATCAGTTGGAAAAACAATAAAAAAACGGCCATCGGTTCTCCGGTGGCTTTTTTTGTCATCCCTGATTGTTGAGGTAAGTAATTGTTTTGCTGTCATTCAGAGGTGTTTTAGTTGTTTTTTTATTCTTTGTTGTGTATCCAAGGGCGTCCTTCGCGCGTGGCCAATCGGGTGAAGCCGGCCGCCAATCTTGAGGCTAATCGTTCTGCATATCCGCGAGAAGGATGCTTAACCGATATCTTAATCGGGTGCGGCATCATAATTTGAATCATCATTTGTTGTATTTTTGGCGAGGCATCCGATAGTATTTTTGCCACACTTTTGTCGTTTAAGTACAAATTAAAGAGCAATTCAATATCTTTTTTATCTCCGGCACGTAATAATCCATACTTATGATATGTTTTCTTAATATTTAAACGGCATTTTTTCCAAGCTCTGGCCCATTTTTCCAATGGTTTAATTGAATTTGTATTTTCCGCTTTTTGCAAGGCGTTATATAACAAATGCGAGCTCAGATCGGCGAGTCGTCCGTCATGAGTGTAAAATGTCTTTAAAATGGTTGTGTATTCGGTGTCTGAAAATCTGGGCATTTGATATTGTTCCTTCTGAGTGCGAGTATAAAATAACTGTATTATAAAAACAAACAAAAAAATAATTGCATAAAAAACAATGTCTTATGCGAAAAACAAATAAAAATATAATTTTTTTAAAAAAAGTGCTTGACTTTTGATTTTAAAAGGTATATATTTATTGCGATTTTTCGTTTTAAAAGGGAATTACAATTTAAAAGATTAAAAATTTGTAATAATTACAATGAATTAAATTAAAAAAACAACATCATTATAACAGAAGGGAAAAATAAATGAAAAATGTTTTTAATAAAACATTAATGGGTCTTTTTGCGTTGTCCGCAGTATTTGAGGTTCAAAACTCTTTACCTCCGACACCGGAACGCTCTATTGCTAACTCTTTACCGCCGTGTATTGAAGCACCGGCACAAAAAATGGCTAATACCTTGCCACCGACTTGGGATTCTCCGGTTAAAGTATTGGCAAATTCTTTGCTTCCGGTTCCGGAATACGGCAGAATGCACGGTCGTTGCTAATAAAGAAAAAAATAAAATATCCCCCGCCCGCAAAAAACGGTGGGGGATTTTTATTCGTGCATCCTATTACTCATTCGGATTGTGACACACGATACGAGGGCTTAGTGCTCTACGGGCATTTAGTTGGTTATTAATTATCTCTCCGACTTTATTGTTATACACCCGCATGCATCCGGTCCATTGACAATAACTGCTACATTTTCCAGATTGGCAGTAACTGGTTGGCGTACATTTTTGCCCATTTTGTGCTTCTACATCACAGACACCGATAATTGCCAGCGTTCCCAACATTTCAACCATAGAACGACCAGATTGTAACGTGTGTTTCAAGTTCATTTTTTACTCCTTTTTTTCGAATTTTATCTGTCATAAAAACGCCCCTTTTTATGACAGATAAATTTTTTAATTGGACAAAGGTGAAAATTCAGCAATATTTCGACTCTATAAAAAAAAGGAACTCACCAGCCTAAGCCGGTAGTTTTCAAGATACAAAAATCCCCCTTAAATGAAGGGGGAATAACATATCTGACTGCAGTTTATTTCAAAAAGGCGTCAATGTCGTCAGGTGTTCCCAATGAAAATACCGGCACATCCGGATAAGTCTTTTTCACCAAACCAGCCAGCACCTTGCCATTACCGCACTCAACAAAACGGTTGATGCCCATATCATCCACCATTTTATGCATGGAATCTGTCCACAAAACCGAACCGGTTACTTGACGCACCAATAATTCCTTAATTTGTTCAGCCTCTTGAACGGGTTCGGCAAATACATTGGAAATAACTGGAACAATCGGATTTTTTAGCGGTGTTTCGGCCAAAACTTCACGCATTTTATCGGCAGCTGATTGCATTAATGGACTATGGAATCCACCGGAAACAGCTAATTTAATGGCTCGTTTAGCACCAGCGGCTTGACACCCGGCCATAACGGCTTCTAAGGCATCATTTTGACCACTAATCACAATTTGTCCCGGACAGTTATCATTTGCCATGACACAAATTTGTCCTTTTAAATCCGTATTTGCAATCACCTCAGCAATTTGGTCTTTTGTCAGTGCCAAAATAGCGGCCATACCACCCACATTTTCTTTGGCAGCTTCGGCCATTGCCAAACCACGCAACCGCAATAATTTGGCCGTATCTGTAATGCTTAAAGCCCCTGCGGCACACAACGCCGTATATTCACCGAGTGAGTGTCCGGCAACGCAACCGGCTAATTCAAAAATATTTTTACCGGTTTCGGATTCCAATACTTTTAGAACAGCCATGCCGACTGCCATAATTGCCGGTTGAGCATTTTGCGTTTGCATTAATTCATCAGCATCCCCAGAAAACATTAATGTACTTAATTTTTGACCTAAGGCCTCATCTACTTCTTCAAAAACATGTTTTGCAACGGGAAAAGCCTCATTTAATGCCAATCCCATTCCGATACTTTGGGACCCTTGTCCCGGAAAAATCAAAGCCGTTTTCATTTTTTCTCCTATATTTGTTAATTATCTTTCTCGGGGGCATTATACACATTTTTTTTCAAAAAGAAACCATTTTTTTAACTTGTCTAAAGAGGCTTTTTCATATATAGTGTCATCATGTCATTAATAAAATCCATAACCACCGTTGGTGGCTTTACGCTTGTCAGCCGATTAGTCGGTTTTGTACGAGATATTTTAATTGCCAAATTTTTAGGTGCCTCCATGATGGCGGATGCTTTTTTTGTCGCCCTGAGGTTTCCGAATTTGTTTCGATCCTTATTTGCCGAAGGAACACTGAATGTAGCGTTTGTTCCGCTGTTTGCCGGAGAACTGCACAGTGGCGGTAAAAAACGAGCGCTCACCTTTGCAAGAGCAACTTTCAGCTTTTTATTTTATGTGCTGTTGATTTTTACGGTCTTTATGGAAATCTTTATGCCGGCCTTTATGTTTGTGTTGGCGCCCGGATTTGAAGATATTGCCGGTAAATTAGAACTCACCACACACTTAAGCCGGATTACTTTTCCGTTTTTGCTATGTGTTTCATTGGTGTCCTTATTGTCCGGTGTTTTAAATTCGGCCGGAAAATTTTGGGCGGCTGCCTTCACACCGACATTATTAAACTTAATGATGATTGGGGCGTTGTTTATCATTACACCGTTTATCCACAGTGATTTTGCACCGGCCTATGCTCTGGCAATCGGTGTCTGTTTGGCGGGTTTTGCCGAATTAATCTTCTTGTTTTACCATGTCAAAAAAGCCGGCCTGTTATTTGGTCTTATTGGTCCGATACGGGCGTTATTTCATTTATCCAAACGGGTCAAATTATTGCTGAAAAAAATGGCGCCGGGGGTGCTGGGATCCGGCGTTTATCAAATCAATTTATTCTTAGATACGTTATTCGTTTCCTTTGTCGGGGCCGGTGCGATTTCATGGCTGAATTATGCGCATCATTTGTTCCAATTACCCATCGGTATTATCGGGGTTGCCATTGGGACAGCCCTGTTGCCGGTTTTATCCAAACACATTAAAGCCGGCGAAAAACAAGAGGCCAATACTCAGTTGAACCGAGGCTTGGAAATTGCTCTTGCCATGTCTTTGGCTTCCATGATCGGGTTGGTATTATTGGCTCACCCCATCATTGCTGTTTTGTTTGAGCGAGGCGCCTTTACCATGACCGATACCGAACAAACGTCAAAGGCATTAATCGTATTTGCGTTTGGATTACCGGCCTATATGATGACTAAGGCATTATCGCCGTTTTTCTATGCTCGTTCCGATACAACAACACCGGTTAAAATTGCCGTTGTCGGTGTGATTTTAAATGCCGTATTGGCGCTTTCTTTAATGGGACCGTTAGGATTCGTCGGCATTGCCTTGGCCACTTCAATTACCGTTTGGGTCAATGCATTCCAATATATGTGGCGATTAAAAAAACAAGGCGAATTCAGTTTGGACAAACTCTTTATGTTCCGCATTAAACGCATTGTTTTAGCGGGTGTTTTAATGATGGGAACATTATATACGACGTTATTTTATATCTCAAAATGGTATCCGTTATGGCAACATGAACACGGTATTTTTTCGGTCATATGGTTGGGAATTTTGATTTGTTCCGGTGTTTTTGTTTTTGCGGCGACCTTAATTGGTACGGGTGGAATCGCCCTAAAGGACATTAAAGGATTTTTACGTCGAACATAAGAGGAGAATTTATGAAAAAAATCATTTCATATTTGTTAGCCTGTGCGATTCTTGGGGGGATTTTCTACGGAACTTATCGACTGAATGTATGGATAAAAACACCGGAAAAAGAAACTCAAATATTATCGGATAACCGGCAACTCAAAACAAGTTTAGAGCAGACACATCATATTTCAAATTCTGTTATACCGACAGAACAGAACAATACCCCGCCATTGAGCAGTCACTCACATACAGCCGGAGAGTTGACGACGACACAGCAAGTAGCACAAAAAATGCAGACCGAATATAATCATCATATTCGTAAGGTATATTTAGATCATTTTCCCGATGATTTTGTTCAAAACGGTACGCCGGAATTATTTGCTAAAATTGTGACGGCATTGGTATTGAGGGAAAATGAATTAATCAAAGCGGATCGACTTTTTTTAATACAATTACGTGCAAATTTTATGCAAAATATACCATGGGATGAAACACAAACAGCTAAATTTAATCAGCTAATCAAACAGTACGGAATAACGGAACAAAAATTAATTCGTCCACAATTAGAAGAATTATTAAAGCGTGTCAACATAATACCGCCTTCTTTGGCCGTTGCAATGGCGGGGGTTCATACGAATTGGGGAAAACAGTCTTTAAACGCACCTTTTGGGCAAAAAGAATGGATAGATGGCAAATATACCGAAAAGGAATTTGCAACGTTGCCTGAGGCAGTTCAAGCTTATATGGCGGAATTGAATACACTGCCGATTTATAACAGCCTATGGTTAAATCGTCATATATATCAAGATATACGTGGGTCTTTGGGAGAAAAATTAGTAACACAAGTAAAAGATTTTAAGCCCGAAGATACATCCTATCGAGCTCGCTTAAAGCAAGCTTTTAAAGACAAACAACTACGGAAATTGGATCGTGCGGTTTTATCTGACTAAAATTATTTTGGGGTGCTTTGTTTTTTTGTTTAGTCCCTGTGTATCGGCAGAGGAGTTGATTTTTATGACTCCCGAAAAACATTATCTGTTTGATGTTGAGGTAGCTGACACCCCCAAAAAAGCTCAAACAGGTTTGATGTATCGTCAGCATTTAGACGCAAACAAGGGAATGATTTTTATTAAAGATACAGATCAAGTTTGGCATATGTGGATGAAAAATACATATTTAAGTTTAGATATGATATTTTTTAATCGTGACGGACGGATTATTAAAATCATTTCCGATACACGCCCGTTCAGCTTAGATATTTTATCGTCAGATATTCCGGTTGCGGGAGTAGTCGAGGTCAATGCCGGAACGGCACAAAAATTGAATTTATCCATCGGTGATTATATTGATACGCCACACATTACGAAAAAATCAAAATAATCTAAATAAAACTGTCCTTTAACAATTGTTTTGTATAATCATTTTTCGGCGTATTAAAGATACGGGAGGCAAAATTTTGTTCAATGACTTTACCATCTTTCATAACTAAGACATAATCGGACAAAGCTTGTACCGCTTTCATATCGTGTGAGATAAAAATATAGGCCAGATTAAATCGTTTTTGTAAATCGGTTAATAAACGAATTAATTGACGCTGTGTTTTAACATCTAACGAGGAGGTGACTTCGTCTAACACCAATACGGACGGCTTTAAAATTAAGGCTCTGGCCAAAGCAACACGAGTGCGCTGACCGCCGGACAGTTCATGGGGATATCTGTCCACAATATCATCAGACAACCCAACGGATTTTAGGGTTTCTTTAACAGCGGGTAAGGTATCTTTGAGTCCTTGAACTTTCAGTCCTTCTCCGACAATATCGGCTATCATCATACGGGGATTTAATGAGGAGGCAGGATCTTGCAAAACCATTTGAATGTTTGACCGAGCCGTCCGTAATTCTTTGCCGGACAAGGCAAAAAAATCCATGTCGTTGATTTTGACTGTGCCGGTTGCCGCAATTAATCTGACCAATCCTTGAGCTAATGATGATTTACCCGATCCGCTTTCCCCGACAACAGCAACGGTTTGAGAGGGCATAACTTTAAAATGAACATCTTTAACGGCTTGGAATTTTTGATAAAATACGGACAGACCATTAACTTCGATAGCCGGTTTTTGCCCCCTCACATAAGGGGTGTACCGTATCCATGGTCGCATAGGGGACGGCATTTGAGTTGACGTAATTTTACCGTATTGCATCACATACACACGGTCGGCAATAGCCCGTACAATATCTAAATCATGTGTAATAAATAAAATGGCCAGTTTTAGTTCTTTTTGCAACCGTTTCAGCAAATCTAAAATTTGTGCCTGTACACTGACATCTAATGCGGTTGTCGGTTCATCGGCAATGAGTAAATCCGGTTTTCCGGCCAACGCCATAGCAATCATGACCCGTTGTCTTTGTCCGCCGGACAATTCGTGCGGATAAGCCTTATAAATACGCTCTGTATCGGTTAAATCAACTTGACGTAATAACGCACAAACAATTTCTTTTGAAACCGGTAAATGATTAATTTTTAATACCTCAGCAATTTGAGCGCCGGCAGTATGAAGTGGATTTAATGATGTCATCGGTTCTTGGAAAATCATAGCAATTTTTGATGCTCTGAGTTGACGCAGTTTATCATCATTCATACATAAAATATTTTTACGTCTGAAAAAAATTTGTCCTTTAATACGTACATTATCTTGCAACCGTAAAATATTCATTGCTACGGTGGATTTTCCGGACCCGCTGGCGCCCACTAAAGCGACGAACTCACCACATTCTACGGATAAGGATACACCCTTGACTGGCATAAAAGAACCAAAGGACACCCGCATTTTTTTGATATTCAGTAAACTCATGCGCTCTCCTTTTTATTTGGGTCAAATGCATCACGAACCCCTTCGCCGATGAAGACCAACAAAGACAACAAAACGGTTAAGGTGAAAAAGGCCGTTAATCCCAACCAAGGAGCATTTAAGTTATCTTTTCCTTGCCTGATAAGTTCCCCTAAACTGGGTGTTCCGACCGGTAATCCCAATCCCAAAAAGTCCAATGCAGATAAAGAAATGATAGCGCCGGCTAACATAAACGGGACATAAGTGATTGTTGCAACCAAAGCATTAGGTAAAATGTGACGCAACATAATTTCAAAGTCGGTCAGACCTAATCCTCTGGCGGATTTAACATAATCTAAGCCTCGGGTGCGTAAAAATTCCGCACGAACAACCCCTGTGAGAGAGGTCCAGCTGAATAACAGTAAGATCAATAAAATTGTCCAAAAACCGGGGGTGATTAAACTGGATATAATGATTAAAATAAACAGCTGAGGCAATGATCCCCATATTTCCAAAAAACGACCGATAAGTAAATCGGTGTATCCTCCGAAATATCCTTGTAATGCTCCGACAAAAATACCAATCATTGCCGATAAAACAGTTAAAATAATCCCAAATATTAATCCTAATCGAACCGCATAAATCAAACGGGCCAAGACATCTCGCCCTTGATCATCCGTTCCCAACCAATGACGTTCGGAAGGCGGAGCCGGAACAGGGTCAACAGAAAAATAATCCACTGTATCATAATGCCATGGAATAATCGGCATAATCATCCATCCGTTTTTGTCAATTTCATTGATGGTATAGGCATCTTTAAAATCGGCCTGAGTCGGCAAATTACCCCCCATTTCAGTGTCGGTAATAAATTGTACCATTGGGAAATACCAAGATCCTTTATATGATACGACCAGCGGTTTATCATGAACCAACAAAGGAGCCAACAAACACAATAAGCCTATCATGCCTAACAAAATCAAAGCGCAAAGGCTGCGTTTATTAGATTTGAAAATATGGAGTCTTTTTTTTGCCAACTTTGAAATCATTTTAACCTCTTATCAAAATGAATTCTGGGATCAACAAGAGTATAAACAAAATCGCTGATAAGATTTAACACCAACCCAAGTAAAGCAAATAAATAAAGGGTGCCAAATACAACGGGATAGTCTCGAGTTTGAACCGCTTCAAAACCGAGCAAGCCCAACCCATTCAGCGAAAAAATAACCTCAATTAATACAGAACCGGTAAATAACATACTGACAAGCATTGCCGGAAAACCCGCAATAACAATTAGCATGGCATTACGAAACACATGGCCGTATAAAATCTGACGATTATTTAATCCCTTTGCTTTAGCCGTGCGAACATAATTTTTCCCCAATTCATCCAAAAAAGCATTTTTGGTCAAAAAACACAATCCGGCCAATCCGCCGATTGTCATAGCCAATACGGGTAAGGTTAAATGCCACAAATAATCCAAAATTTGTTGATAAAAGGGCAAGTTATCCCATCCGTTTGAGGTTAATCCTTTTAACGGGAACCAAGAAAAATATCGTCCTCCGGCAAAAACAATAATGAAAAAAATGGCTAATAAAAAAGCGGGAACGGCATACCCTATCGTTAATGTCCAACTGGTTGCAATATCAAATTTTGATCCGTGTTTAACTGCTTTTCTGATGCCTAAAGGAATGGCTATCAGGTATATTAATAAGGTTGAAAAGACACCCAAAGAAATGGAAACCGGTAGCCGTTCTTTTATCAATTCTATAACGGATTTATCCTGATAAAAACTGGTTCCAAAATCAAAAACGGCATAGTTTTTTATCATAATCCAAAAACGCACCCAAGCCGGTTTATCAAATCCGAATTGCTTAGTCAATTCATCACGCAGTTGTTCATTTAATCCTTGGGCACCACGATATTTTGATGTATTTGAAACAGCAGGTGTCATGCTTTCCAGCCCTCCTGCCGTACCACTCACCCGTGATAAAGCACTTGAAGGAGCCGATGCGGTTATTTTGGTCATCATTTGTTCGACCGGCCCACCGGGGGCTAGTTGTACAAACAAAAAATTGACAGCCATAATTCCGAATAATGTAATCGGAATAAATAACAGGCGTTTCAAAAAATATGCTTTATTCATGACAAACAGTATGGCATATTTACTCCCAAAAAGCAAGCCTGAAAAGCCGGTAATTGTACTTGCGGTTTATCCCACCTTTTGAATTAAAATCTCCTTAAAATTCCATTGGCATTTTTTTAGGGGAGATTTATTTTAAAATTTATCTGTCATAAAAAGGGGCGTTTTTATGACAGATAAAATTCGAAAAAAGGAGTAAAAAATGAACTTGAAACACACGTTACAATCTGGTCGTTCTATGGTTGAAATGTTGGGAACGCTGGCGATTATCGGTGTTCTGTCTGTCGGTGGTATTGTTGGATATTCCTACGGTATGGATAAATATTGGGCGAATGAAACAATTAATGATGTGAATATGCGAGGTATTGATTTAGTGCGTCAAGTTGCCACGAATCAAGCCCCTGATTTATCCGATTGGCCCACTGTATCACAAGCCGGATATACCATCAGTGAGGCCAATTTAAGCGCCGATGGTGAGGCCTATTTTAGTATTTCGGGTATGTCTCAACGTGTGTGCGAAATGGTTTATGAGGGGATTCAAAACAACCAAACGACCGTCGTCAAAATTAACGAATCAACAAACGGAGATACCTCTGATTGTCAATCCGACAATAACACCATGACATTTTTCTTTGTAACAACGGCTGGGGGTGGTGGTGTAAAACCAGAAGATTTGTGTCAAAATGTCACCTGTCAAGAAGGATATTCTTGTACCCATGGGATTTGTATGAGTGAGATGCTTCCTCAATTCCATTCTAATGGATTTAAATATTGTTCTTCTAGTTTTCAATGTTCGGAATGTCAATATTGCCATAGTGAGTGGCAATATTGTGAAAGTAATGATAATGGAACGGTGTGTGCCGGTGGAACGTGTTATAATGGAAAATGTGTTTTGAATGAGGATATCTGTACATCTCATGATGATTGTGCCAAGGGGTACTTCTGTGATAAGGGAGATTCTAATAAATGTGTTAAATTAGATTGGTATAAAATTCCAGGTAATGATATTTATATTTCTAAAGTAGCTACTGAAGATGATTTATGTGAATTAGCTGGTTTTTACTCTTTAACAAAAGCACAAATGATGTATGTTGTCAAGGAACTTGGGGATTCTATTGTCTCTTATAGCGCTTATTTGCATACCAGTGATGCCGGTGGTTGTGATAGGGATGATATGGTGGCAGTCCAGCCAATTCGTTGTGTGTTCCCGATTTAAACAATGTTGAAATATTAGATTTTTCAGTAGCTCTAGAAGAAACGGTTACTGAGTAAATTTCGTTTTCATATAAGTAACAGGAATAATTTTCCTCTTGTTATTTATTTCACAAAAAAACCGCCTCATTTGGGGCGGTTTCAAATATTTTGTAAATCTATGTTATTTTGGGGACATCATCATCGCCATTTGACGACCATCCATTTTGGGTTCTTGATCCACTTTGGCAACATCCTCTAATTCGGATTTGGCACGGCGTAAAACCTCCATCCCCAAATCCACATAGCTCATTTCACGGCCACGGAAACGTAACGTAAATTTGACTTTGTTTCCTTCTTCCAAAAAGCGTTTAGCAGAACGCATTTTTACGGAATAATCGTTATCCCCGATATTGGGCGTAAATTTGATTTCTTTGGTTTCTTGAACCTTTTGTTTTTTCTTAGCCTCGGCTTTACGTTTTTGCATTTCGTATTTGTATTTGCCGGAATCTAAAACTTTACAAACGGGAATTTCTCCGTTCGGAGCGATTTCAATTAAATCCAATCCAAGTTCTGAAGCTCGGCGAATGGCTTCGCTGGTTGGGACAACCCCCACATTTTCACCGTCAGACAAAATCAATCTGACTTTAGGTGATGTAATTTGCTCGTTAATACGTGGTCCGTCTTTGGAAGCGGCACCGGCTTGATTAGAGCTTGATAAATTCGGTTTAATGATATCCTCCATAAAAAAATTGAAACTAACGCTATTTTACACATTTTTTTGAAGACAATCAAGTTTTTTTTTGTTATAGTGAGGGTATGATACGTATTTTTTTAATGTTTTTTGCGTTAATGTGGGCCAATTTGGTGTTTGCCGAACAAAACCAAGGCGCTGACGTTCCTGTTTCTGAGGCGGCTTCGGTTGCGGTTGATCCCAGTTTGCTTTCTCCGACAGAGGAGATTGTATATCAAGCGGCAAAGCATGTTTTTATGCCGTTAAAAAATTGGATGGCTCAAGTTCGGCAGATGGACACCGAAAAAGTTAATATCAAAGCAGTTGACAACCCATTGACGGCTTTGTATTTAATGACGACATCTGAGGTGAATCCTTTAACAGGCACACGTGGGTATGGTGAGTGGAAAACTTATCCTTTCGGACGTATGCGTTTGGTCTCTTGTAATGCCGGATTGGTTGAAAACGAACCTGCTTTTGTCGGAATACAAGCGCAAATCCATTCGGATTGGGCATTGTATAAACCCAATATCATATTGACCACACCGGCGCGAGAAACGGTTATTTCGTATCCGCTGTCTTTAAAGTTGCCCAAAGGCATAACACGTACTTTTTTATATGACGGAGATACGGTTTTTCCTGTCTTTTTTATGCCGGAAGCTTTTGATAAAGCGCTGGATGTTTCTGTGACAGTAGAGTGGCGAGCTTTAAACCCTTATACAAAAAAAGATATCTTTGGAACTGATTTATTTCAAATCAAATTAACGCCGGAAAAGGCTTATGAAACAGGTATTTGTCCGTATATGATGTCTTTTTTGTCTGTTTCTCCTGCTCCGGTCAGGGATAATTTAACGTTATCGGCGACAGTTAATGCCTATAATCAAGTCCAGTTGTTTTTTGAATTTAAGCAGGTAACAGATGATGTATCTGTTCAGATTGATGATGAGTGGACATTTGTTGAGGAGAAAAAAAATGTAAAAGGAAAAGTGGCTGAAATGGTCATTATGCCTTCTCGTATGCTACATGAGGGAGATGTGTTGCCTGTAAAGGTGATAACTTCCTATGGTATATATGATGTGCCGACGGTTTTAAAATCAGGTAATTTTTATCAAGATACCCCTGCTTTTGATTGGATGGGAATTTTGATTGCGGGTGTTGGTTTGTTCTTTTTAACCCCATTGTTTCCTTACTTTTTGGCACATGCAAAAAGCAATGCCGAACAGGTCAAAAAAGATGCCGGACAAACACTGATATTTTTAAGTGTAACCGGTATTATATGGACGCTTGCATGGCAGGCGGGTTTGGTTCCTGTCATAGATTTGGTTCAACACAGTCAGATTATATTTTGGCTGACGGTAGGGGGACTGATTTGGTGGTTATTGCGTCCCGGTTTGTCATTAGGGGCGGTGGGTGTATTAATTGTCTTTTTGCCAAAGCCTTATTTAACGGACGTTGCCGGATTGGTAACGTATTATTCTTTTGCTCCGGTGGTTATCGGCGGTATGTTGACTGTGATGATGATGTATCCTTTTTGGTGGATATATCGTTATCCCGATATTTTTGTGATATTTCATCAAATGAGTCAAAAAGATACTAAGGCTGTTTTTTGGTTGACACGATTGCCCGCACTCGTGTTACTGATATGGTTGATTTTAGGTGGGATGGTTTCGTCAGACTCTTTACCCTATACGGCTCGTGCTGTCAGACAAGCGGTGTCCGACGGGCAAGTGGTTTTTGTGTCGGTCGAACCGCCGGTGTGTTTGAGTTGTCGTTTTTTGCAAACCAGTTTTGCTATGTCACGGACAATGCGCCGCTTAAAGGATGAAAACGGTCTTATTCAGATGACTGCACCGCTTGAGTCGTTTGACGGAAAAGAACTGATGAAATATTACGCCCAAACATCTGTACCTCTTAATGTGCTATATGGACCGAAAAATCCTAACGGGATTATAATTCCGGCCTATGTGGATTATGCCGAATTGAATGACTATTTGGATTTTGTTAAATAATTATCGGCACATTAATAAATCAGGGCTATATGTATCACGTTGTTCGCAAGCCAGTTTATCCACCAGTTCATTCATCGGATGGCCGGCGTGTCCTTTGACCCAAGTCCAGCTGACATGATGTTGGGACAGCGCTTCATCTAAAGCAATCCATAAATCTTGGTTGAGAACAGCTTTTTTATCGGCCTTTTTCCAACCACGTTTTTTCCATCCGTCTAACCATTTTGTGGCGCCTTCCAACACATATTTACTGTCGGTGAAAATATGCACCTGACATGTTTCTTTTAAATGTTTTAATCCTTCAATGACGGCGGTTAATTCCATGCGATTATTTGTTGTTTGCGACTCGCCGCCGGCAAACTGCTTCATGGACTCTTTGTAAATCAAAACGCATGCCCAACCGCCAGGACCCGGATTACCGGAGCACGCGCCGTCAGTATATAATTCAATTTGTTTCATCACTAGACTTTTAGGCGCTGAGTTGTTGTTCTTCGTAAGCGGCTTCTGCTATTTTGTTTTCACTGAACCAAACGCGTTCAGAAAATTCCGATTTTTTCCCTTTGTTAAAGTGGCTGACCGGACGGAAATATCCCATCACTCTGGTCCAACATTCTACCGGTTGACGTTCTTCATCTTTTAAAATGATTTCACTCATAATGGCCTCCTGTTTTTTGTTTTATGAGCTTTTGCCCCTTACAGATTCATTGTACCTTCAAAATTATGTATAAATGGTTAAAAGGAATACGATTTTTAAAATTATTTTTTAATGTGTTGATTCTAATGAAAAACCGCCCTAAAACAGAGCGGTTTAATATTACATAGGCAAAGTGTATAAATAATAATTATACACGGCATAGGCGGCCAAAAAAGCGAATCCGATGGGTCTGGAAAATCTTTTTTGCCATAAGGCTATTCCGATTAAAATGGCCGTTATAATGGTCATTAGCCAAATATCTGTTCCCATGCCGATAGGAACCGAAATCGGTAAGAAAACTGCCGTTGTCCCCAAAATAAATAACGCATTATAAATATTGGATCCGACAACGTTTCCGAAAGCCACATCATTATGGCCCCGAATACCACTCATAACCGAGGTGGCCAATTCGGGTAGGGAAGTGCCGACCGCTACAATGGTTAAGCCGATGACGGCTTCGGATACGCCCCAAGAGCGAGCCAAAATAATGGAATTATCGACCAACAATTTGGCTCCTAACATCATGAGGGCTATTCCACCGATGGCTTTAACCAAGGCTAACCATGTCGGCATAAGTACTTCTTGTTTTGTATCGGATGTATCTGTATTTTTGGCCCGTGTTTTTGATGTTTGTTTTTTGTCGGTAATATAAGAATAGATAATGTATCCGATTAACATTGCCACTAAAACGCCCCCCATGATGCGTCCGATTTGTCCCAAAAATAAAGCCAATATTAACATCACGCAAGATAAGGCCAAAAAGGTACCATCACGTTTAAAAGCCTTTATATCTACATTTACCGGAGCAATAACGGCCGCCATGCCCAACACCAATAAAATATTAGCGATATTGGACCCAACCACGTTTCCCAAAGCAATATCATTAGATCCTTTAATGGCGGCCAATAAACTGGTGAGTAATTCCGGTGTGGATGTTCCAAATCCCACCAATGTTAACCCGATGAGCAAGGTGGAAATCCCTATTTTTTTAGCCAATGCTACAGCGCCGGAGACCATGGTATCTCCGCCAAAGGCCAATAAACATAATCCTAAAATCAATAAAACATAAATCATTTTTTATCCTTTCATAAATAATGTCGCCTTTATACACGAAAAAAAGAAAAAAATCCACCCTCTTGTTTATGACATATTTGTGACACAATGAATACATAAATATGACATTTGACATAATGGGGTATGGCTTTCTCTATCCTTATATATCATAATATGCTAAGAAAAACGCGTTTGTATAACTCAGAAATAGGAGATTTCTATGAAAAAAATATCAAGTGCTTTGGCAATCGCTGCCGTTTTAGGCTTCAGCGTACAAGCCAATGCTGCCGGTTATCAATTAACTGAATATTCAACAACCGGTTTAGGTCGTTCTTTTGCAGGCGCTGGTTTGGTCGGCGATGACTATTCTGCTGTTGCTTATAACCCAGCTGGTATGAGCTACACAACACGTAATGGTGCTCAACTTGGTTTTTCCACAGTTGGTATTCGTTCCACAGCAAAAGGAACAGCCGGTACAACATCCGGTAAGGAAAGCCCGTACATTGTGCGTGTTTTACCACATGGTTTTGCTCAATACAGATTAAATGACAGAACTGTTTTAGGTTTGGGTATTTACACACCGTTTGGTTTGGCAACAGACTATAAAAATGGTTGGTTTGGTAAAACACATGCCGGTCGCAGTGAAATTCAAACAGTCAACGTATCTCCGGCTTTGTCCGTTAATGTAACGGATTCCATTGCTTTGGGTGCCAGTGTGAACTTGCAACATGCTCGTGCTGATTTGACAAGTGAAGTGGAAGCACAAGGACAGTATCTTGGAGGTAAAGCCCACTTGCGTGGTCATGACACTTCTTTGGGATACACATTGGGTGCTACATGGGAACCGGTAAAAAATAAAACACGTTTAGGTGTTTCCTATCGTTCAAAAGTTGTCCACGATTTAAAAGGTAAAAACACAGTGTCTGATGCAGGGATGTTATATAGGCTGTTTGATCTCAATGGCACTAACAATATTCATACAAAAATTACAACACCAGAAACTGTGACATTGTCCGCTTGGCAACGTTTGACAGATAAATGGAGTGTTTCTGCCACTGCTCGTTGGACACGTTGGAGTCAATTTAAGGATTTAAATATTTATTATGATGAACCGCATCCGGTGACTCATTTAACAGTGACTTCTGCAACACATGAACACTGGCGCAACACTTGGTTCTATTCTTTGGGTGCCGATTACCAATACTGTAAAAATTTGATTTTCCGTTTTGGTGGGGCTTATGACCAATCCGTTGTGAAAGGTCCTGAATACAGAACAGCCCGAATTCCTGACGGTCGTCGGATTTGGACATCTTTGGGTTTCAGTTATATGAAAAACAACTGGCAATTGGATGGTGGGTATGCTCACTTATTCGTGAAAGATGTGAAAGCCAGACATAAAAGTGAAGGTATGTCAGACTTTGATGCGAAGTATTCTTCCAATGCCAATTTGTTCAGTTTAGCTGTTCAATACAAATTCTAAAATTTGAACAAGTATGGTAAAAAGCGACTCGTTTTGGCGGGTCGTTTTTTGTGTATTTAAGGAGGTATCATTTTTGTAAAAAAAAGAATAAAAAAATCGGTTAAAATTCAATTTACCCCTTGCAATTCATTTTTTTGCATGCTTAAATGGAAGCCGCTAATTATTTTTAATTTTAGATATGGAGAAAACTCATGAATTCTAAATCAACTCATACACATACAGCAAAAGAAGAAGTTTGCAAAACATCTGCTTGCAAGTGCGGTGAAGATTGCAAGTGCTGTGAAACATCTTGCTGTTCTAAATTTTTAATGCCGGCTACTGTTTTGGCCAGTGCTATTTTGATTTCCGGTTCTATTTTGGCAGTGGCTTTTGACGGTCCGTGTGCTCGTAGAGTAAAGTCAATGAAAGACAAAGGAATGCGTCAAGAACAAGTTATTCATGATTATATCGTGAAAAATCCGAAAGTATTGATTGACACAGTTGAAAAATACTATGAAGAACAACGTAAAGCCGAAGCTAAAAAAGCTCCGCAAAAACCTGCTCCGCAAGCCGAAGCCGATAAAACTTTGGTTGACGAAATTTTGAATGACAAAACGAATCATGTTTTGGGTAACCCAAAAGGTAAATTTGTTATCATTGAATTCTTTGATTATCAATGTGGTTGGTGTAAACGTACCAATAAAGAAATTTCTGCAGTGTTGAAAGATGCTCCGAATATTCGTTGGGTTTTGATTGATACACCGATTTTTGGCGAAGCCAGTGAACAAATTGCTCGCTATGCCATGGCTGCCGGTAAACAAGGTAAATTTAAAGAATATCATGAAGCTATCGGTAATGCCAAAGGTAAATTGGATAAAGATGCCTTGATTAAATTAGGTCGTGATTTGAAACTTAACACAAAACGTTTGACTGCCGATGCCGAAAGTCAAGAAGTTAAGGATAAAATGGCTAAAAATCAAAAATATGCTCGTCAGTTGAATATTAACGGCGTGCCGATGTTGATTGTTGACGGTAAAATTAATCCGGGTGCTTTAATCGGCGACAGATTGGCTGATGCCGTAGCAGCTTCTAAAGCTAAAAAATAATTCTGTTAGCTTGTCCATAGACAGAGGGGATTTTTTCCTCTCTGTTTTTTTTGTTGTATATTGCATTTTAATTCAAAAGGCCGTAGAATAACTTTGATGAAAAGTGTTGGTTTTATTGTATTTATTTTTTTATTGACGGCCTGTCATTCATATAAGGTGCCTATGGTGCCTTCTTATCAGCAAATTCCCGTTATACAGGTTAAAAAAGATGATACGTTGTATTCATTGGCAAAACGGTATGATACAACGGTTCAGGAGTTGGCTCGTAAAAACAATATTGCCGATCCAACCGCTTTACAGGTTGGTCAAGATTTGCATTTACCCAAAGCGGTGCGGGTTGCGACGTATCAAGAGCCGGCTGTATCTTCGGACACGAAAACAGTTAAAAAAACAGCACGCTCGATTAAAGAGAATAAAACAAACAGCCCAAAACAAGCAGGTGGTACAAAAAAGTCAAGTTCTGGAGCGTCAAAAATATCTGCGACCCAATCAAAAAACAAACTGTCTGCGACATCTAAAAAATATCCGAAACCAACTCAAAAAATGACAAAATTGGATAAGCCGTTTGTGGCAACGGGCAAAGTTCATTTTTCTTGGCCTTTAAAAGGCAATGTTATTTCTTCTTTTGGTTCTAAGGGCGGCGGTGTCAAAAATGACGGTATTAATATTGCTGCGGCTCAAGGAACGTCTATTAAAGCCGCTGAGGCCGGTATTGTCGTTTATGCCGGTAATGAGTTAAAGGGATATGGTAATTTATTGTTGATACGTCACGAAAAAGATTTTATGAGTGCGTATGCTCATGCCGATAAATTGTATGTTAAAACAGGGGATGTTGTTGCAAAAGGGGATAAAATTGCAACCGTTGGAACGACCGGAAATGTTAAAACACCTCAGTTACATTTTGAAATTCGTAAAAAAACAAAATCAGTTGATCCAAAAAAATATTTACAATAACATTATCCTGTGATACAATAACTCAGTATTATGTCAAAAACCTAAGGGGGTTCAATGCCGTTTAAATTTATTTGCACAATTTTGGGAACAACATTTTTAACAACATCTGTTTGGGCCGGATTGCCGGAAGCTGTTCGTGCTTATGAGGCGGGTCAATACACTCAAGCTATGGAGGAATTTACCTATTTGGCAGATGAACAGAATGCTAAGGCTTTATTTTATTTGGGGCAAATGTATGAGTTGGGGCAAGGTGTTGAAAAAGATGTGGTAAAGGCAACAGAATATTATCAGAAGGCCGATGCATTAGGGGATGAACGCGCAACCGTTGCTCTTGCCAAAATGGTGTTTTATGATGATACGATTGAAAATAATAAAGAATTGGGATTGGAATATTTGAAAAAATCGGCCTATAACGGTAACTCGGATGCGTTATATGAATTGGGTGAAATTTATCGAGAAGGAAAAGGAATTGATGCCGATTATTCTTATGCCTTCGGGTATTATTTAATGGCGGCTATGAAGGGGGAAAAACGGGCTCAGCATAAATTGGCTTTTGCTTATATTCAAGGGCGTGGTACACCTCAAGATTTTGAAAACGGTGTTAAATGGTTGTCTCGTTCGGCGAATCAAGGATATGTGCAAGCCCAAAAGGATTTAGCAGATTTACAATCGTCCGATCCGCGGTTGTTAAATTTGGCGGACGCTTATGCTTGGTACAGTATTATTGCGGCCTATAATACAGATAAAATCGGTCATGAAGCGGCCCGCAGACGTGATGAGATTGCTAAAAATATTGGGAATAAGGATAATAAATTACTTGCCAGACAACGTGCGGCCAGAGATTGGCGTCCGATTCGGCCGGAGCAATCTGTGTCTCAAGAAGATTTGTTGACCATTCCAACGCCGATTATTCCAGGGTTTAATGATCCGTCATCTGTCCAAAAAAGATTGGCCAGCGGGGCTGTTTTATACGGAGATGGCGCTAAATATGGTGTTTCTCCGACAATGGTGGAAGAAGCCGTTCTCGACAAAAATACAGATGAAATCGCTAAAGTCATTGATAATGCATTTAAAAATGGACATACCGGGGCTTATGCGTATTTCGGTGATTTAATACACACACGTTTTAATGATGATAAAATGGCATTTGATTGGTATCAAAAGGGCGCTATGGCCGGAGATGCCTATGCCAAGTATCAGTTGGCTAATTTATATTGTGAAGGTCGTGGCGTGGAAGCTCCCAGTGCCGTTGAGTGCTATAAATGGTTGATTTCTGCCTCTGAAACGGAAGACGAAACATTGCGTTTGTCTGTGGCTCAGGCAATCCGTGAAGTGGAAAATCAGGTGACGCCTGAGGAGATTGAGGCCGGTAAAGCGGCTGCCGCTAAATTGGCTGAAGAGGTAGCTGCTTCAAAAACACGGCAGGTGGATAAATCCGGTGGATTTAATTTCTTCTAGAGTGTCTTTAAACTTTAAAAACCGCTCGGTTATGAGCGGTTTTTTTTATGAAAGAAAAAAAGAAAAAAACTATTTGATTTTCTTTTCTACAAATTCCTCGTGTTTTCTGGTTTTCTTGTCATATTTTCTAACAGACATTTTTTCCGTTTTTGTACGAGGATTTTTCTTTGTGATATAGAAAGTACCGGTACCGGCTTTGCTTTCTAATTTAATTTCAATTGTCGTTGGCTTTGCCATTTTAATCCACCATTTTTATATAAAAATTAAACCTTAGAGGTGCAGTATAGCCGTTTTTTCTATAAAAGTCAAGCAAAAAAACACCTGGCCGTCCTTTTTTTTCGGTAACTCAAATGGTTGTTGAGTATAAGACTGTGTTACAACCCAAAATCGAATTTAAATCCTTGAGATTCCAGTAAATCCATGACTTTGGCTAAAAACGCCTGTTCTTTCGGATTTACGTCACCATTGGCCATAATGACATTAATTAAAGCCTCTATAAACGGTTGCAGTACGGATTTATCTTTGGCTAAAACTTTTTGAAAGGCCATACCGGCACTAGGTGCATCCGGTGCGATGGAGATGAGATACTCATCCAGTTCTGTATCTGTATAGTTTAAATTCGGCGTTTGAGCCCGTACATATTTTGCAACGGTATTTCGTTCCGTTTTTTCACGAATGCCGTCAATTGCCACAACGTACATTAATACCGTTATTTCATTATGCATTTGTTCAATTACTTTAGCAAATTCGGATAATTTTTCGGGTAAAATATCATCTGCCACGGTGATACCTAATTTATCTTGTAAAAAACGATAGGCATTATCATAAATTCGCCCCGACCCAATATCTCGAATTTGATCAATTTGTGACACTTTTACCAATCTCGGCGCACGAATATCCGTTGCCAGACCGTCAATATAAATTTCATTTTTTCCTTGAATGACCCGTCGAATCAGAAAATCTCTGTCTTTGTAGTTTCCACTGATAGATTTATATGTAATACCGACCAACATAGAAACACCGACACGTGTTTCATGACCGGAATGTAATGTTTCATGAATTTCTGACGGTATTTGACCGGGTAAAGGACTGCCGATTGGGGGTGGAGAAGGGATAATAACCCCGTTTCCTGATGATAAATCTTGTAGGGCTTGCAAAACTTCAGTAGTTGATGTTACGGTCATTTTTTTTATCCTTCAGTATATTATTGAGTAATAAATGTGTTGCTTTATAAATGGCCTGAGCGGTTACCGATGTGCTTTTATTATCAGGCAAATAAGTCGAATATGTAATAAATTTTATAACAGTTGGGTCAATTTTTGAGTGGGCGTGAGCCGATAAAAAACGTTCCCACATTTCATCGGATAATGCCGCTACTTTTTCGGCAGAAAATCGTAAAATAGCCGCTCGTTTTAACAGTTTACTGACCTCTTTTGCCAATTTTGCAGCAGAGTCATTTTGTTTTTTTAATTTTTTAAGTTCTCGTTGTGCATATGATAACGGGGAAAAATAATGGTGTACAACGATACTGATAAAACCCAGTATCAAAATCAGACCGATAACAATAACAATCCACCATCCGACTGCCAATGGCCAGACAGGCGGTTTCGCAGGTAAGATAATATCTTTTAAGCCGGATAAATCAATTTGAGGTGTCACGTTGTTTTCCCTTCACAATAACGACTGAGCATATCGATGTACGCTTCATCGGTTCGTATCGGCAAATATCCCAATTGATAGGTGTTCACGGCATTACCGACAATGGATTGTATTTTTGTAAATGAATCGGAAAATAATTTGCGATTGGTTTTATCTTGCATATCGGCCATAAAAGCATGTACGCCGTCCGTAATCGGTAAAACAGCAGCCGGCATTTTTTCTTCCATTGTATCGAAAATATGGATTAAGGATACATCTGCTTTTTTTGAGATTTGCCCTAAACTTTGAACGGCGCTAGGAGTTATATCGTGAAAATCGCTGAAAATAAAAATGGATGCCCCCTTAGGCGCTAATGATCCGACACGGCTGATTGTTTGTTCGAATGTGATGATGTCTTGTGACAGATGTAAAGGATGCGTGGCTTCACTGAGTTCAGGCAGTAAGGCGCTGACAACTTGGGTTCCGCTGCCGATTGGTGTGGCTTTTAACATGTCCGGCAATATTAAAATTGACCGTAACACATTTCCTTTTTGAATGGCTGTCCACGCCAAGAATGTAGCCATCTTAGCGCTTAAAACGGACTTAAAATCCCCTTGAGTGGCGAATTTCATAGAGGTGCGTAAGTCGCATACTAAAATAACTTGTCGTTGTTTTTCATCTGTATATAATTTTGTAAATGGTTTTCCATACTTTGCCGTCACACGCCAATCAATTTGTCGTACATCATCGCCGGCTTGATATTGACGCACTTCAGAAAAGTCCATGCCTTTGGTTTTAAAGGGAGATTTGCTGATACCCGTTCCGGTTAAAGCTTGTTTTTTTGTTTGAGGTAAGCCCAGTAATGCAGCTTTTTTTTGCAGAGCGGTCAGGGCTGATACAGAGGCAAAAACAGAGCTATTGACAGGTGGGTGTTTCATTATGGCATTGGTACCTTTTGCAAGAGCATATCAATAATTTTATCCGATGTGTATCCTTCGGATTTGGCTTCAAATGATAAAATAACGCGGTGGCGTAAAACATCTTTAACAACTGCATGAATATCAGACGGCATCACAAAATCACGGTTATTTAACCAAGCCATGGCGCGAGAAACGATATCTAATGCAATGGTTCCTCGTGGGGACGATCCGAAAGCGATTAAGCGACCTAAATCTTTATCATAAGCGCTTGGGTTACGGGTAGCCATCACAAATTGGATTAAATATTCTTGTAAGTCCGGTGCCATATACGTGTCTAAAACTTCATTTTTGGCATCAAAAATAACGCTTTGACGAATTTTGGGGAATGGAGGCAGAGGTTCTTTTTTTTCTTCAGCTTGTATTAATTTTAAAATTTTGCGTTCTGCTTCAATATCCGGATATCCGATTTTGACATACATTAAAAAACGGTCTAATTGTGCCTCCGGCAAATTGTATGTTCCTTCATTCTCAATCGGGTTTTGTGTTGCCATCACCATAAACAATTCTGGCAATTGATATGTTTGATTGCCGATAGTGACTTGGCGTTCTCCCATCGCTTCCAATAAGGCAGATTGTACTTTTGCCGGAGCCCGGTTGATTTCATCCGCCAGTACTAAATTTTGGAAAATAGGGCCTTTTTGGAAAAAGAACGTATTTGTTTCCGGTCGAAAAACATCTGATCCGGTGATGTCGGCCGGTAATAAATCCGGCGTAAATTGGATACGGTGAGAATTGGCTTCGACACAATCAGCCAAAGTTTTGACAGCTTTTGTTTTTGCCAGCCCCGGGGCCCCTTCAACCAACAAATGACCATCGGCCAATAAGGCAATCAGCAATCGTTCAATTAAAACAGGCTGACCGATAATACGAGAGTTCATAAAATCTTTTAATGCGAAAAAACTTTCTTTTGGTGTCATAGACTTATTCCTTTTTTAATTAGTGGTTGCATTTTTATTTTCTTTAATATATACTTTTTTTAGCGAGATTGCAAATGAGATTTACGGTATTATCGCCTTATCAAGTCTTTTTTATTGATGAAACCGAAAAATTGTGGACGGTTTTAAAAGATTCTCGTATCAGATTAATCGGTGCAGTCCCTGCTTTTTCCAATATTTCGGTATCTTATAAAACTTTATGTGGTGTAGAGTTTGACGGAGAGCATACCGTCATTTTGTCTATGCCTTTTGGATTTGCCGAAGAAAATCCTCATCAATTATTCAGATTGTTCGGATATTGTTATTATCCTACGTTGTTTGAAGGAAAACATCCTAAGGTAGCTTTGTTAAAGGCCGATTTGCTCAATCGAGCCGGAACGGCTGATTTAATTATTTATGAACGGGCCAGAACGAAGTTTCATCCTTTGGTTAAGTTGGCGGCTCGTATTATTCCTCCGAAATGGGACGCGCAAAATGGCTTGTTATATTATGTTACGGCCAAAGGAACGTTAGCGCGTACCAACGGAAAAACGGGTGAAAAATTGGCCGAATCAGCAGATTATTTTTGTTTGAATCGAACGGCAACGGAAATAGCCTATTACGATGGGGAACATATTTACACTGTTTCTTTGGAGACGGGTAATACACGTAAGATTATGGCTTTTAATGTGACGGCACTCGGGTATTCGGGTGAGGGGGATGAGCTGTTTTTTGCAACTTCAAACGGCGAAACGCATATGATACAAAAGTATAATAAACAAACGGATGAAGTGGATTTAATTGCCCGTGTTGCCGTTGCCGTTAGAATGATATTGTGATTTTGTGTTTTTTTTATTGATTCTGATAAAAATACTTGCTCTTGCTTCGGGTATCTGTTATAACAAATGACAGGGCGAGTGATGTGCGCCCCGAGGTATAAGAGCCTCTTTTCAGAAGCATCTTTTAGGATGAAACGTCTTTCCGGCTTGGCTGGAAGGCGGCCCAATAAGCCTTTTGCGGTCAATAAGCCGCACTATATCTTCTGAAATAGCTCTTAACTTCCAGTCGCCACTCATCACGGCGATTTTTTAATGGAGGTTTATTTTGAAACGTGATTTTGACTCCGGTCGGTCTATGGTGGAAATCATTGGCGTGATGGCGGTGATGGGCGTTTTAATTATCGGCGGAATAGCCGGATACAAATACGCCATAGACAAAGCCAAAGCGAATCACATTATGAAAGATGTAGAACTGGCATATGTGGCTGTATCTGCCTCCCCTGACCGAGAAAATATCGGCCTTACCGAATATACCGATGCCGTCAGCGGTTTTCCGACTTTTACAGAATGCATTATAGATAAAGACTTTCAAGCAGATATTATCTTAGTCAAACACGTTCCTGAATCGGTCTGTGACAAAGTGTTGGAAATGGCCGAACCGACGCAGTGGATTGTTTCTTCGGTGGAAACGGATACGAATTATCTGTACCCGTTGACGGAATGTTCGGATACAAATGCATTAGTATTTTCTTTAGCCGATATACGCGATTTTGCATACACTTGCGATAAAGAATGTCCCGCAAATATGATGTGTGGCGTGAATGATGATTGTATTTGTGCCTATGGGTACAAGGCTGATGAAACAGGGACTTGTCAAGAAATTCAATGTGATGAAACGACAGAAGTCACTTGCACTTTTGACAGAGGGGAAAAATGGTGTTGCCCATACAATACATTCTGCAGCGAAACCCAAATCGGACAATGTATTCCCTCAGATGGGTCATGTATTTATTACTTTTATGGTAATGGTAATACAGATTCTAAATATACAACAAATTGTAGTTACTTTGTTGCCGCCCAAGATACTGTCGAAAAAAATGGAACGAATTGCAGTTATATTATCAGTAGTTCTGGTACAGTAACATCCAACCAAGAATGTCCAGAAAAAAATCATTATTGCGCACTGATTTGGACAAAAGCAAGTTGGGAGGGAAATGAACAAGAGCCTATTGCATCTGGTAATTTTACTGGAACAATCTATGGTAAATGTCAATCAATGGCGGCTTTTGAACGAACACCCGTCGTCTCATACAAAGAAGGAAAGTCAATGATTTACCCAAATATTGAATGTCCAGAAAAAAATCATTATTGTGCACTGATTTGGACAAAAGAAAATTGGGAAGGAAATGAACAAGAGCCTATTGCATCTGGTAATTTTACTGGAACAATCTATGGTAAATGTCAATCAATGGCGGCTTTTGAACAAACACCTATTATGAAACACAATGATGCCAATCCTTTAAATTATCGTGTTGAAAAAGAATGTCCTCAAAAGCAATATTGCCATTTACAATGGTCAAATGAAATCTGCGAAATAGCTCCTGCAGATATAACTGGCCCAATATATGGAGCATGCGCGAGCATGAACACCTCAAATAAAGCTTGTCCCATAAAATCAGAATAAATAACTTTATAAAAGAAAGGCAAATATATGAAAAAAGTACTCATACTAATATGTATTATTTTAACAATATTTAATATTACATCAGTGCATGCGGAATCTTGTGCTGGTGGACATGGTACAATTCAAACTGGTATAAATGGCAAAAAGTATTGCGCCAGCAAAAATACTTTAAATTGGTGGAGCGCTCATGCTTGGTGTCGAAAAGCCGAAGGATTTTCTGAACTACTAACCATGGAAGATTGTGATTGTACTGGTTATGATGAATGTGATACAACATTAAGTTGTCCAAATTTAAAAAATATTTATGAAAGTTGGTCTGGTATTCCTGCGGGAAAAGATAACGCATATTATTTTTCGTATGGAGCCGTCAAACATCCTGGCCCTCTTGGAAGATATCGAAATTGGGGGGGCTATAGAGCACTATGTAAATAATTTTTCACTTTTGATTTTCTTTTATCCCCCATCAATGGGGGATTTTTTGTGCCATATATACAAAAAAAATACGCCGGCAAAACCGGCGTATCGTTATTCAAACCCCATCTTAACTGCGGTTAATCAAGGTAATTTCTACACGGCGGTTTTGTTCACGTCCGGCGGCGGTCGCATTGGACGCAATCGGATTTTGACTGCCCATACCGTCCGTCACGATGCGGTTGCCGTCAACACCTTGCAAACGCAAGTAATTAGACACCGCATTGGCACGGCGCAAAGACAAGGCATTGTTTGTCGCGGCAGACCCCGTAGAATCCGTATAACCGATAATTTCCACCATTGTTTTGTTGTATTCGTTAATGACTTTGGCAACAGAATTTAACACTGGTTGAAACTGAGCTCTAATAACCGCTTCATTCGTTCCAAATGTCACATTCCCCGGCATAATCAAATAAACACGGTCACCTTCTTGAGCCACTTGTACACCTGTTCCTTGTAATTCCAAACGCAATTTTTTGGCTTGAGCATCCATATAGGCCCCTGTACCAAGACCGGCAGCAGCCCCAACACCTGCACCGATTAAAGCGCCTTTTTTACCACCGGCAATAGCTCCGATACCGGCACCGACAGCCGTTCCGATACCTGTTCCCCAAGCCGTTTTAGATACTTGGCTTTGACCCGTGTACGGATTAGTCGCACATGCCGATAAAAAGGCAACCAAACAAATACTTGCAATTATTTTTTTCATATTATTTTCTCCTGTTGTTTAAAATCATATGTCTATTTTATTAAGTTTATGACCTCTGTCAAGATGTTTTTATCGGATTTTATTTATTTCAAAAGTCTATATTGCCGTTGGTATCAAAAATGCCTACTTAAGATACAGGCTGATTATCAAAAAAAGGGGGGAATAAAATGCCGCAATCGAAAAAAAATGAAATTCACCGAGAAACGTGTGTATGTCCTATGTCTATTCCGTTAATTGGAGATAAAGCGCCGGCGTTTGAGGCCGAAACAACGAAAGGGTTGCTTCGATTTCCGGAAGATTATCAGGGCCGATGGGTGATTTTATTTTCTCATCCGGCCGACTTTACACCCGTTTGTACAACGGAATTTATTATGTTTGCCAATTTATTGGAAGAATTTCGTCAGATGAATGCCGAACTGATCGGATTGTCCGTGGATAGTTTATCCAGCCATATTGCTTGGTTGTATGCAATTGAACAAGAAGTTAAATTTAAAGGGCATAAAAATGTCAAAATAGACTTTCCTCTCATTGCCGATTTAAGCACACACATTGCAAAAAAATATGGTATGCTTCATCCGAATGCCAGTACGACAAAAGCCGTACGAGCCGTTTTTTTTATTGATCCGGAAGGGATTATTCGGACGATTTTATACTATCCGGCTTCTACAGGGCGTAATTTTTCAGAAATGAAACGCATTCTATCCAGTTTGCAACTAACTGATATGTACGGGGTTTCTACTCCGGCTGATTGGTGTCCGGGAGATGATGTCATTGTGCCCAATCCTTCTACTTTAGAAGAAGCCGCAGCTGCGCATAATCGTAATGCTCAATCGACAGAGGTGTGGTTTTTATCTTTAGAACCGATGCCGACCGAGGCACCCCAAAAGGAAAACAAAAAGAAATGGTCCGGGTGTAAAAAGAGTAAAAAATGACACGGACTCAGCCTGTTAAAAAATTCGGTCTTGGATTGTGGAGTGCTGTTTCACTGGGAATAGGGTCTATTATTGGCGCCGGTATTTTTGCTTTATTGGGACAAGTGGTTTTATTGGCGGGAGATAAAACCTATTTATCTTTTTTGGTTTCCGGTATTATTGCATGTTTATGCGGATATACGTATGCAAAATTAGCCGCTGTTTATCCCGATTCCGGAGGGTTAACGGATTATTTTCATAATGCTTTTAAATCTAAATTAGTATCCGGAAGCTTATCGTTAATTTATTATTTTACGTCGGCGGTTTCTATTTGTACGATGGCAAAATCTTTTGGCCTTTATATGGATCAGTTATTGCCTCATACATTTTTGCCACATTTGGTCGTTAATGTGTGCGCTGCCGGATTAATTGTTGCGTTGGGTTTTTTGAATATGTTGACGTCATCTGATGTCGGCCGGGTGGAAACGATTTTGGTGTCTTTAAAGGTTGGGATTATGTGCTTATTAGTTGCGGCTGCCGTTTATCAGTTTGATTTTCGTTTCCATGCACACCCGATTAAACCGACAACTATGGATTTTTTTCGTAGCGTAGGTATTACATTTTTTGCCTATGCCGGATTTGGTGTGATTACGAATGCGGCAGCCGATGTAAAAAATCCGCAAAAAACAATTACACACGCGATTTATTTAACGTTGGGAATAGTTGCTTTACTGTATATGGGATTGGCATTCGTCGTCTTAAACTATGTTCCGATGGCCGAATTTTATAAAAATACGGATACGGCTGTGGCTGTGGCGGCCAATAAATTATTAGGACGGGCCGGATATGGCGTTTTATATGTTGCCGCCATCATGGCTTTTATATCCGGTATCAGCGCCACTTTTTTCAGCATTTTCCGCATTTCCCGTTCTTTGGCCTATCAAGGTGTTATGCCGAAAATTTATAAAGAAAAGTTTTGGCATAAAGGTAGTTACGGTAATTTTTTAACGGTTTGTCTGGTGACATTAGCCACAATTTTATTTGATTTTAATGCTATCGTTAATTTATCCAGCGGAGCTTATTTAGTCAGCTATTTGAGTATTTTTATCGCAGGTTTTGTTTTGCGTAAAAAAACACAAATCAGTGTTCCGATTGTGGCAACCGGTTTTATGTTAATGAGTGGTGTTTTAATCGGATTTTTAATCAGCTTAAGTTAATTTTTTAAATATGCCTTAATTTTATTTTTGACTTGTTTTTTGGTGGTTTTAAATGATTTTTTTAATCCTTGAATTTTAGCGGTAATAAAATCTTTTTTGCGTTTGAGCGTTGTTTGTTTTGTGATACCTAACAGATGTTTTTTTTGATTTTTTGTTAAGTCCATTTGTTTGATGGTATCATTATAAATACGATAAATTTCATTCCAATGTTTCCAGAAAATACATAATTTTGTTTTATCGGTTTTATGTGACAATGATTTTGGATAAATAATATATTTTGATAAGATTTCATCTAAATAACAATAGGTGCCAAAGTAATTAACAGGAATTTGAATTTGAAAGTTTTGTCCTATTCGTGACGGATAAATTTTTAAGGTGGGATTTGCTGCTGCCAATTTTTTTGTTCGCATTAAATACCCGCATTGTCCAATCCAAGACTCATCTTGTAATAAATTCATCAGCATATTTGTTTTATCGGGATTTAACCGAATTTGGTATAAGGTTTTTTCGGTATTTTCAGCAGATACAACATCATAGGGGTGATAAACAATGTCACATTCGGGATTATTTTTTAATGTATGGACCAATTTTTCTATACGGGTTGGCAACATAATATCATCACTGTCAAATTGAGTGAAAAATTCACCTGTAACATATGGCAATCCTAAATTACAGGCATGGCCTATACCACCATTTTTAGGTGATTGAATATATGTAATTTTAATATTGTTTTTTTGTAAAATGGATTGCCACTGTTGAAAAATGCTGTGAGTTGTATCTGTTGAAGCATCATTGATAAAAATTAATTCAATCGGCCTGTATGTTTGTTTTAATAAAGAATTTAAAAAAATATCCATTGTTTTAGCGCCATTATAGCATGGAGTTAAAACGGATACTAAATTTTTTTTAAAATGATTTTTACTCATAGTAATCTGTTATGTCCTTGTGTGAATTAAATTGTGATAAACATGTATGATAAAAAGGGGATGATATTCCGGATAACAAAGGAACAATTTGTGCCAGGCTTTGTTTTTTATGATATGGATTCCAACTGACAAAATTTTGATTTGATAATATTTCAAAATTATCCGGCGTAATTAAATCAAAATAAAATCCGCCGGCATTTTTTTCACGGACCGTTATTGTCGGGATATCATGATTAATTAAATCCATGGCTGCATATCCGCCACGACAAACGGCTAAACAAAAATGATTTGTTTTTAAATAATCCGATACATCCACGAATCCGTCATATATCAAACGGTGCTGATGGTTAATTTTATGGCTGTCCGGTATTGGATAGCCGATACAATGTATTGTGTATGTTTTGGGTAAAATATCAATAATATCATTTAAAATATCATGTATGGGTGTTTGATTGGTCAACATAAATAATATGTTATGAGAGGGATAAAATGTCGGTTTTTTGTTTGAAACGTTATAAGCGTTTTTAACTAACAGTGTTTTATCCAGATACCGGGGGAATTTTTGTATAAACATATCGGCAAGCGGAAGGCTGACCGTGATGATTTTATCAAAAGATTTTTGGGGTGGACAAAATAATGAAACGGAAGGAAGACCGTGCAATGTATAAAAGAGTTTTGTTTTGTTGGACAGAACGGGTAAATCGGCAATCCATTCAGTATAAAACGGGTGTATATCCAGTATGTCAAACCGGCAAAAAAATAAAAAGGACGTTAAAATATTTTGTTTGAAAGGGATAATAACGATATCTTTAAAATAACCGGTTGGTTTTATTTTCATATCTTGTTTTTGTGTTTGAGTCAGCAAAACAAAATGGTATTTTTGATGGTATAAATTAACAATATGATTGATACGGGTTTCTAAGCCACCCCCTTTGAATGATTCGGAAACAATCAGGATTTTTTTTCTTTTGTTAAAGAGGGTATGTGTGAAACACCGAATGATTTGTCCGTAAATTTTAAAATTATCAAATACCATAGGGGATCAATCCAAATGCTGAGATAAAATGGCTTCAATTTGTTGAGCAGCCGTTCCACTTCCATAGGGATTGAGTTTTTTGTTTAAGCGTGTATCGGCTTTACTTTGAGATAAAATATGACGGGCATTTGAGATGATTTTTTCTGTATCGGCACCGACCAATTCGGCAAAACCGGCTTCTACTCCTTCCATGCGTTCTGTTTCATAACGCATCACCAAAATGGGAACGCCGAAAGAGGGCGCTTCTTCTTGAATACCACCCGAATCGGTTAAAATTAATTTTGCCTCACGCATCAGACAAACCATTTGAGGATAGGTAAGAGGGGAAGTGAGAATAATATTTTCCCGTCCGGATAATTCGGCATGTACTTTTTCCTTTACGTTGGGATTGGGATGTACCGGTAAAATAAATTGATGGTCCGGATAGGCCGAAGATAATGCCCAAATGGCCGCCAAAATATCATTCAGGCGTGATCCGTGATTTTCTCGGCGATGGACAGTACACAGTACCAGTTTATCATTGAATGTAATCCCCTTTTCCGAAAGGGTATTTTTGGCGTCAAAGAGAGCTTCATCAGATAAACAGGTGAGGGCATCAATAACGGTATTACCGGTTAGATAAATTTTATCGGCCTGTATATTTTCTGAACGTAAAGCATTTACGGCTTTTTGTGTTGGAGCGCAATGCCATGTTGTGATACGGGCCGTCATTTGACGCAGTGCTTCTTCCGGAAACGGTTCAAATAAGTCATAAGACCGGAGACCGGCTTCCACATGACAAACGGGTACTTTGTGATAAAATGCCGTTAGAGCCCCACATAGTACGGTCATTGTGTCGCCTTGAACAATGACACAATCCGGTGGTGTTGTTTTGAATGTGTTATTTAAAGCCGTTAATATACGCGCCTGTATTTCCGTCAGAGTTTGATTTGGTCTCATACAGTCTAAATTCATATCGGCTTGAATATTAAAAAACTGAAGCGTTTGGTTAGACAGCTCTTTTTGTTGTTCTGTATTACAAACGATAACTTGGTATTTTTCCGGATATTTTTTTAATTCTAAAATAACTGGAGCTAATTTTATAGCCTCAGGCCGCGTTCCCAAAATGATTAAAATTGTTTTCATTTAATATCTCCTGTAATATATGATGCCACCGATTTCGCCATATTTTTTTAGAAAAGCATTGGCTGGTTTTTAGGGCATTTTGTGATAATTGCATTCGTAAGTTTGGATTTGACAGAACCAATTCTAAGGTTTCCAATAATTCTTTTGAATTCGGATTAATTAATAAACCGTTATAGCCTTGTAAAATCAAGTTGGGCAGACCTCCGACATTTGTGGCAATAACGGTGTTGCCCGAAGCCATAGCCTCTAAACATGATAGGCTGGTGCCTTCGGAATGTAAGGTTGGGATGAGGCAAATATCCGTATTTTGATAAACCTCAGGCATTTTATCACCTTCAACAATGCGATGGGAAATTTGATTCGGAAATTGGTGTTTTAACCTGTCTAAATCCTGCACGATTTCTTCTTGGCAGGGAAAGCCTACAAATTCAAACAATACATCCGGATGACGAGACAGTAAAGTCGGTAAAATATCGGCGGTTTCCCAATACCCTCGTTCAATGGAACATCGTCTGGGAAAGGTTATTTTTACGGGATGATTTATTCTTTTAATCGGTTTGAAAGTGTCTAAATCTACGTAATTTGGAATGTAGTACATTTTTTTGTCGGATTGATAAACCGTCTGTGAAAATGTGGAACGAAACCAAGATAATGTGTTGGTATCTACGGATATAAAAGTGTCAGTCTCTTTTAAATAGATATCATATAATTGTGTGATATTTTCGACATTTTTTTTGACGATATCCCATGTAATGCCGTGAGAAATTCGTATGTTTGGATGATTTAAGGGGCCGAAATTGGCAACACCCGAGTAAATGTATAACGCCGCTTTCGGTAATTTAGATAACATGTCGGCAATAAAGGCTGTTTCGTAAACGGGTATGCCGATAACGTTCAGATTATTTTTGTTTCGAAAAAACGGTGCGATATCTTGATTGGCATTTTGCAATAAAATAGGGATATATCCCATATCTGTCAGCAATTGTGCTAAATCTAAAGCATACCGTTCTCCACCGCCCGAAAAAAAGTTTTCACCCCGAAAATCAAAAAAGGATTCTTGAATGATGTAAATGGCTTTATCTGTTTTTCCACCCGTTATTGAGATTATTTTGTCACAAATCGGGTCGGCATTTTTCAGTAAGTATTTTTGAAAGGCTTTAAATTTTTTAAATCGTCTGTATTTTTTTAACGGACAAACGGCTGTTTTAAAGGCACGTTTATACCATGGTTTAGGCTTTTTCATATTTTTTCCCCATTAATCCTTTGATAACGAATAAACCGTAAAATAATCGCCCCCAAAGGGGTGAAACGGTTAAAATTTTATCTTTACTTGTTTTGTCCTTTAATCGTTTGAATTGTTTAAATAAACTGACTGTTTTGGTATAAGATGATAAGTGCCATTGAGACCAATAAGCCAGTTTTACTTCTAATGTTTTTTGTTGGACTTGCTGTTGTTTGGTTGCGGTTAAAGAGGATGAATTGTCACGATATTTATATAAGCAATCATTTAATTTCATAAAATGAATGCCGGCTGTGTATAAGCGCATCCAATATTCGTAATCTTCTGCACAAAATAAGTTTTCATTATATCCGCCCAATGTATCGTAACATGTTCGTCGATATAAAAAACACGCTCCGATACAGCACCCGTTGTATAATGATTTTGGGGTTTTTAAACGGATAGTTTTTTTTGCGTTTCCTTGCTCATCAATGATTTGCATATCGGCATAAACAAAGTCGGTTTCGGGATGTGATTGAAAAGCGTTTATCATCACCTCAAACGCATTGGGCAGATATCTGTTATCATCACTGGTCCAAGTGAAAAAATCACCTTTTGCTTGGGCAAATCCTATGTTCAATGAGGCCGGTAATTTTTTATTAACCGCATTGGTTATGATACGAATTCGATTATCTTTTTTGGCGTAATCTTTTAAAATATCGGCGGTTTTGTCGGTTGAACAATCATTGATGATAATCAGCTCAAAGTCCGCAAACGTTTGTGCCAAAATACTGTCAATGGATTCGGATAAAAATCGCATACCGTTATATGTCGGCAAAATAACCGATAGTGTCGGATTTTGTGTCATACTTTCCCCCTTAAAGTATTTACGAATATAATCGGATAGGTTATATGGGGGGTATCGACTGAAAAATCAATACTTTTGTGTAAAAAAAACATATATTTCAAACTCCCGTTTTTTGTTAAACAAAAACCACTTAAAAAGTGGTTGGAAGTTGAACACTACTTTAGCCAAATAGTACATCGTATTCGCCGGAACAACGACTTATTCAGATGTCTTCCAACCGTTGTTGGAAGTATTGATATCCTGTTTTTTCAAGATAGGCTAAAAAGAGGTGTTCAAACCTCGGGGCAAAAAATTACCTTATTCTCAGGGTATCAAAAATTTTTTTAAGATGCAACATAAAAATAAAAAGATTGCATTTTATATGTTTTTTTGGCACACTGTTTTTTATCAGAAAAGGGCAATGAAATGTTTGAACAATTGGAACAAATTCGTCAAAAATGTGCAGCATGTCAAAAGTGTGCATTGTGTCAAACTCGCACAAAATCCGTTTTTTCCGGTGGTATTCCAAATCATAAATTGATGTTAATTGGTGAAGCTCCCGGTTTTTTTGAAGACCAACAAGGTGAACCTTTTGTCGGAAAAGCCGGTCAGTTATTGGATAAAATTTTTGAATCGGTAGGCTTAAGTCGTCAAAAAGATGTGTATATTTGCAATACGATTAAGTGTCGTCCGCCCGATAACCGAGACCCTTTGCCTCAGGAAAAAGAGGCGTGTCGAGAGTATCTGGATGCTCAGCTTGATATTTTAAAGCCCAAAATTATTTTATTGTGTGGTAAGGTGGCTTTAAAATCCTTTGTTAATACAGATTTAGGTATTACAAAGGTGCGAGGTAAATGGTTTGATGGGCCAAACGGGGCTAAAATGATGCCGATTTTTCATCCGTCGTATTTGCTCAGAAATGCTCAAAAAACCGTCGGGTCTCCGAAGTGGTTAATGTGGCAGGATATTCAAGAAATTAAACGGGTCTATGATACGTTATCTGGTGGCGATTAAAAAGAGTTAGCTGTTATTTTGTTGACATCACAGGCGGGCGGTAAAGTGTCTTCTTTCACTTTGACCAATTCCCCCGTTGGTGTTAATTCATAAAGGGTGAGGGTAATGGGATGAACATCCATCCACGAGTTGCCAAACTCACGTTTTTTGCGTACAATCCGAAATGGATTTGTGTAAAAGTCAAAATCTTGTACCATGCAGTCGGCTCCTTCCATCGTGTTAAAATTTTCTACAGAAATTTGATGCCATTTATTATCCCGAAAAACTTCCAATAAAAACGTATCGTACCCATGAGCGGTTATATTGGGACTATGTATACGTGTTATGCGAATTTTTATGTTGTTTTGTGTCAAATCGGTTGTGCCGATCGGTATGTTTAACGGTTCGGCCCATACCACGGCAGACCACATCATCACACATAATCCCAATAAAAATTTTATCATATTTTACGAATACGTCATTTTAAACCATTTTTCGGGTTGATTTTTGTATGTGGATTTGCTAATCTGATTTTAAGGTAAGTATTTTGCCCCGAGGTGTCAGAACCTCTTAAAGCGCGTCCGACAGCGGACGAAAAATATACGCTTTCCAGCATTGGCTGGAGGGCGGCAAAATAGGCAGTAATGCTGAATATGCCCACTATTCGCTTTAATAGTTCTGAACTTCCAGCCACTTTTTTTATAAAGGTGGTTTTTTGTTGAATGATAACAGAAAGGGAATGTTCAAAATGAAAAACTTATTTTTAATCTGTGCTGTTTTATTCACTACACCTGTTGCATTGGCCGATGATATCACTACCGAAACTTGTGCGAATGGCGCCGGAACAGTTATTGTGGGAAAAAGCGGTACTCAATATTGCATGAGCAACAATACAATGAATTTTTGGAATGCTTATTCTTGGTGTGATTCTTTGGGGATGCGTTTTATTGATTTAAATACTGAATGTGGATGTTCATCATTAGTTGATTGTAATGGACCTGTAAATACAGCAGGAAAATGTCCTGAATTGGCAACGGGGGTGGATACAAATATTTATATTTGGACAACATATTCTCAGGGACAAAATCCCTTGCTGATGAGCATTAATAATGGTGAAATTACATCGTATTGGACATATCGTTCACACACATCAAATGGTGTTAAAGGATGGCCATATCATGCTTTATGTCGCTAATTGTAAAAAAAACAACCCCGCCAAACCGGCGGGGCATTTCGCATAACTTATCGTAAAATAAATTATTCTTTGTCTTCGGTAATACGAGCGGCTTTACCGAACAAATTGCGCAAGTAGTACAATTTGGAACGACGGACTTTACCACGACGAACGACTTCAATGCTGGCGACGTTCGGAGAGTAAATCGGGAAAATTCTTTCAACTCCTTCACCGAAAGAAATTTTACGGATTGTCATTGTGGAGTTCAAACCATCGTTGGAACGAGCGATACAAACACCTTCATACGCTTGTAAACGTTCACGACCTTTATCTTCAATGATTTTGCACATCACTTTAACGGTATCACCAGCTTTAAATTCCGGAATGGATTTGTTCAATTTGGCGATTTGTTCGTTTTCCAATTGTTTAATTAAGTTAGTCATGTTTTTACCTTTCATTTTATTATTTTTGGCAATAAGTTGTCCATAAATCAGGACGTCTTTGTTTAGTCATTTCTTCAGACATGTGCCGGCGCCATTTGGCGATATTGGCATGATGTCCGCTGAGCAGTATGTCGGGCACTTCACGACCTTGCCAGACGGCAGGTTTTGTGTATTGCGGATATTCCAATAATCCATTGGCAAAACTTTCTTCCGATAAAGAATCGGCATTTCCCATAACGGATGGAATTAAACGGATAACGGCATCTAACATTGTTAATAGGGCAGGTTCTCCACCACTTAAAACAAAATCGCCGATGCTGATTTCTTGAATGTTATATTTTTCAATAACGCGTTCGTCAATTCCTTCAAAACGGCCACAAATAAAGGTCGCTTTTTCCATATTGGCAAATGTATGGGCCATTTTTTGAGAAAAAACCTTACCACGTGGCGATAAATAGAAAATGGGTTCATCTTCATGGACCGAAGCAATGGCTTTATCCAATACTTCCGGTTTCATCACCATACCGGCACCACCGCCAAAGGGTGTATCATCAACGGATTTGTATTTGTCGGTTGCAAAATCACGAATGTTGATGACATTCATAGACCATTTGTTTTCAGCGAGTGCCCGACCAGCCAAGGAATATCCAAGGCATCCGGGGAACATTTCGGGATAAAGTGTCAAAATGTTAATCTTCATCTGTATCTCCGTTAATGTCATGAGGGGCATTCAAACAAATCGTTTTATTTTGCATATCCACAACCGGAAAATTATCGGATGTAAATGCAAAATCCATTACTTTGCCGTTTAATAAAGTTATTTCCAAAATATCCGAAGCACCATAGTTGTTCACAGCCGTTACCGACCCGATTTTATCATCATTTTGCAAGACATCTAATCCCACTAAATCATGATAGTAATATTCATCGGTATTTGCCACCGGTAATTTACTTTTATCGGCATACAGACGTTTTCCTCGTAAGGTTTCCGCCGTATTGCGATTGTTTACGTTTTTAACGCTGGCAATGATTGTTTCACCATGAACACGTGTGCCATACAACTCATAAATCGTCCCGTTATCATCCACGAACGGATTTAATTTGCCGATTTGCGCAGGGTTATTCAAGAACGGTTTAATTTTTACCGCCCCTTTAATGCCATGCACATTGACAATTTGACCGACGAGGATTTTATTGGACATTTATTTATTCCTTATTCAGCTGGTGTTTCTGCGGCGGCAGCGGCAGCTTCGGCAGCGGCAGCAGCTTTTTCAGCCAATTCTCTCATACGTTCTTGAGCTTTTGCTTTCGGAGCGCATTTTTTGGTTTGTTCACGAATAGCCGGTTTTTCAGCTAAACCTTTTAAGGCAAACAATTTTTGAACACGTTCCGTCATTTGAGCGCCTTGAGCCATCCATTTTTTAGCGGCTTCTTCTTTGATAACCAAAGCATCAGCGTGATCTTTCGGTAATAACGGATTGTAATGACCTAAAGCTTCAATGAAACGACCGTCACGAGGACTGCGGCTGTCTGCGACAACAATTTTATGAACAGGGCGTTTTTTGGAACCACCTCTTGCTAAACGAATTTTTACTGACATATTGTCCCTTTCTTTATTTAGTTTTTACATATTCTAAAGTATCATCAAAAATCATACAGTTATCGCCCCGGTGAGCGAACCATCGCCGAACGGGGTATCTCCATAGAGACTGAAAATAACATCAGCTTTTTGAAAGATAGGCCAACTATACCCGATTTTTTTTCATAAGTCAAGAGATTTTTTACATCTTCTTGTGTTTACTGTAAGATTAATTGTGGAGCAAAAAAACAGCTCTCTCATAGGGATGCCTGACAGAGGCGAGCATCTTGATTTCTTTAAAACGGCTTTGTGGAGACAGAGCGTTTCGGATAAATAAAATATCCCCCCAAGCGGCAAAACCGGTGGGGGGATTTTATTCGTGTCCTCTCTTACTTATCGGTGCAAAGTATAAAACCAGCAGAATATTGATTAGCATCATAAGGTGATATATGCTCTGTTCCGCCACAAATAAAACGTTGTGAAGTATTCTCAGAATAAACATCTTCCAGCCACTTTCTGTTAATGTTGGTTTTAAATGATTTTGCTCGATTGTTGGGAACAACGGTTGAGAGGTGTTCTGAATCAAATGACCACGATAAATAAAAATCATCGGCTTTGGCCATTCGCCATCCACTAGAACTACAGACATCTTTGGCCGTGTACCAATTTGTAAAATCGCTACTAGTTGAGGGGAAATACCAATTTTCCGTATGTTCTATGCCATTTTCATCCGTAAATGTAATTGTTTCGGTTGTATAGGATGGTACCTGTTCGCAAACACCACTCCCGTTTTGGGATAACCCATTACAGTATTGTCCACTGCCACACACCTTATGCGAGGTACATGAAATGGCGCAAGTCCCATCTAGCCAACATATACCGATTTGGTTATCTTGCGTTATACACATATTCCCTATCAAATAGGTACAAGAATTATCTTGACACCCGACACAAACTGTATCTACTCCTTGTTCTGTGGCATACATAGTACAATCAATACCCCCACATAGCGTGTTTTCAGTTTGGCATATACCATTAGAACACACACCTTGCTTACCGTTTTTCTCACAAGTTAATCCACCGATAAGAGTTGGTGTACCATCTGCTACAACAAAGCAAGCTGGATCATAAGGGCAATTTTCCACACTGCCGGTTTCACTGATACAAGTTTGTGTTCCGTCTGCCATACAAGTACCCAATACGCAATATCCCGTTTGTCCATCTTCAGTTGTACATTTAGATATTGGTCCATTATTACTACAGCCTTTATTTTCTTCTTCATCAAAATAAAAGACCAACGTATTTTCATCACCGCAATCGCCGGCGTTTTCTCCCGCATATTCGGCATTAATTTTAACAGCTTTTGCATGTTTTTCCATACCCTCTACCATCAACTCACATACACGGCTCGGCACACCGGATACCTGAATTCCTATGGTTTCATCTTCTAACGTAATCGGGTAAAGAGTCTTTTCATTTTTCCACCCATCTAAGGTGGCATCTCCGGTTGTATCAAACTGAGCCAACACATCTACAGCTCGTACATTCACATCATATATAGTCCGATTTGCCCGATATTTGTCCATACCGTAGCTGTAGCCGGCAATTCCGCCGACACTCAATACGCCGATGATGGCCAAAGTACCGAGCATTTCTACCATAGAACGTCCACTTTGTGCTATGATGGCCCCTCGGGTCTTCGTTTCACTCCGACCGAGGGAGACAGAAAGGGGGAAACGACCGGCTTCTACTTTTCTATCATACTGGTGCCCCTCACCAGTATCCAGCAGTAATGAGGCATTATTATGGTTAAAATCTTGCGTAGCCATTTAGACTTCCTTTCAATTTACAAATTAAACGAAAACCACCTTTATAAAAAAAGTGGCTGGAAGTTAAGAGCTATTAAAACCAAACAGTATGATATATTGACCCCATAGGGCTATTTTATCATCCTCCAGCCAATGCTGGAAGTATTTTATGTCCTTGACTATAGGACAGGTTTTAAGAGGCTCTTATACCTCAGGGCAGAACACCTGCCTTAAAAATTACACTATCGAATTTTTTTATCTTTTGCAATACTAAAATAATAAAAACGCCCCCGATTCCTCAAGGGCGTTTCAAAAATCAGATTACTCAAATCTTATTTTTTAAAGCGAGCAAAAATGCTGCGACCGGCAAATTTGGCTGTGCTACCCAATTCTTCTTCAATACGGATTAATTGGTTGTATTTTGCCAAACGATCGGAACGAGACAAAGAACCCGTTTTAATTTGACCACAGTTTGTTGCCACAGCGATATCGGCAATGGTGGCATCTTCCGTTTCACCACTGCGGTGAGACAGAACGGCTGTGTAACCGGCACGGTGAGCCATATCAACGGCTTCCAAAGTTTCTGTCAAGGAACCAATTTGGTTCACTTTAACCAAGATGGAGTTAGCCACTTGTTTTTCAATACCCATGCTGAGGCGTTTTGTGTTGGTTACGAACAAGTCATCACCAACTAATTGGATACGGCCGCCCAATGTTTTAGTTAACATGTCCCAACCTTCCCAATCATCTTCAGCCATACCATCTTCGATAGACATAATCGGGTATGTGTTGACCAAATCTTCATAGTATTTGACGAGTTCGGCATTTGTTAAAACTTTGCCTTCGCCTTCTAAGTGGTATTTACCGTCTTTGTAGAATTCTGAAGATGCAGCATCCAAAGCAATCACAACATCATCACCTGGTTTGTAACCTGCTGTTTCAATGGATTTAACAATGAAATCCAAAGCTTCTTTAGCAGAACCGATAGCCGGAGCGAAACCACCTTCATCACCAACGTTTGTATTCATACCAGCCTTTTTCAGGTTAGATTTCAAAGCTTGGAATACTTCGGCACCCATACGGATAGCTTCGGAACAAGAGCTGGCACCAACCGGCATAATCATGAATTCTTGAATATCGATTGGGTTATCGGCGTGTTTACCACCATTTAAAATGTTCATCATTGGAACTGGTAATGTGTGTGCCAAAGTACCACCGATATAACGGTATAATGGTAAACCGGCAGAATCAGCAGAAGCTTTAGCAATTGCCAAAGAAATACCCAAAATGGCATTAGCACCGAAACGGCCTTTGTTTTCTGTACCATCTAATTCAATCATAGCACGATCAACTTCGATTTGTTCAGAAGCATCCATACCAACGATTTCGTCATACAATTCTGTGTTAACGGCGTTAACAGCTTTTTGAACACCTTTACCGCCAAAGCGAGCGGCATCACCATCACGCAATTCTACGGCTTCATGAGCACCTGTGGAAGCCCCGCTCGGAACAGCGGCACGACCGAAAGAACCATCATCTAAAACGACGTCCACTTCTACTGTCGGAGTCCCACGGGAATCCAAAATTTCTCTTGCAACCATATCAATAATTTCAGCCATATTTTTTCTCCTTTCACTTATGGTTTATTAAGACTGAATGGCTGTATTTGAACCAGAAACACTAAATTCGTCGCAAACAACGCTCCTCATTAAGTTTATCTGCGTTCAAGTTCTGCCATATTTTTATCCTTTCTATGCTTAATTATTAAATTATTCAGCCTGTTTAGCAATTTTATCAAAAGCCATCAAGCGTGTCAAAACTTTTTCCATATCTTTTAGCGGAATCATATTCGGACCGTCACTTGGCGCAGTATCCGGTGTTTCGTGCGTTTCAATAAAAACACCGGCAATCCCCGTTGAAACGGCAGCACCCGCCAAAACAGGAGCAAACTCACGTTGTCCGCCACTGGATGTGCCTTGTCCGCCCGGTTGTTGAACAGAGTGCGTCGCATCAAAGACAACCGGATATCCCGTTTGTTTCATAATGGGCAAGCCTCGCATATCCACAACCAATGTATTGTATCCGAAACTGCATCCGCGTTCCGTTAATAAGATTTTATCATTCCCGGTGCTTTCAATTTTAGCCACCACATTTTTCATATCCCACGGTGCTAAAAATTGACCTTTTTTCACATTAATGACCTTACCCGTACGACCGGCAGCTAACAACAAATCCGTTTGACGACATAAAAAGGCCGGAATTTGCAATACATCCATCACTTCGGCCGCCACCGCACATTGATGTGGTTCGTGAATGTCCGTTAAAACGGCACAACCGAGTTTAGCTTTAATATCGGCAAAGGCTTGTAATCCTTTTTCCAATCCCATACCCCGAATACCATTCACACTGGTGCGATTGGCTTTATCAAAACTGGCCTTAAAAACAAAAGGGATACCAAGTTTACTTGTCAACTCTTTCAAGGCACTGGCCATTTCCATACCATGAGCGGCACTTTCCATTTGGCAAGGCCCTGCGATTAAAGCAAACGGAGCCTCATTGCAAAAGACGATATCATTTAAGGTTACTCTTTTTTGCATACCTTATCCTCCGATAAAAATTTATTGAGCTGGTTGTTCCGTCGGTTCTGCCACAGGAGCTGTTGGTACTTCTGCGGTTGGTGCCACCGGATCAGCAGCCGGTGTTTCAACATTTTGAGCTTGTTCTGTCGGCACCAATTTAATATTTTCGGCTTGAGTTGCTTGTTTGGCTAAAATAACCAAAGATAAATTAACTAAAACAAACAATGTAAAAGCCCACCAAGTTAACCGTGTCAACATATTGCCTGCTTGACGACCGGTAAATAAGCTGTTACCGCTGCCACCGCCAAGAGCACCCAAAGCACCACCTTCGGAACGTTGTAACAATACCAAAATGGTTAATACAACGGCTAAAATAATATCGATAGCTAATAATACTGAATTCATGTGTTATTCCTTTCTTACAATTGACTTTCGGCAATCGCCCAAAAATCTTCTACTTTTAAACTGGCACCGCCGATGAGAGCCCCATCAACATTATCCACGGCCAACAATTCTTTTGCATTAGACGGCTTTACGGAACCCCCGTACAAAACACGCATACCATTTGCGATGTCTGCGCCCAATAAATCCATGAGTTCTTTTCGAATGGCGGCATGCACTTCAGCAACATCCGCTACAGTCGGTGTTTTACCTGTCCCAATGGCCCAAACCGGTTCATAAGCAATAACGCAATTTTCGGCCGTAGCAATCGCCGGAACGGATCCTTTAATCTGTGTTGCCACAACATCCAAAGCACGCCCTTCATCGCGTTCGGCTTCGGTTTCACCGATACAAATAATGGCACGTAAGCCTGCTTTTATCGCATTTTCGGCCTTAGTTTTTACAACCGCATCTGTTTCACCGTGTAATGTACGGCGTTCGGAGTGTCCAACAATCGCATAATCAGCGCCCAAATCTTTAACCATTTCGGCGGAAACATCCCCTGTAAAAGCGCCAAAAGATTTTGGTGCCTCAGCCACATCTTCGGAACCGACTTTTAAACCGGCATGAGGCAAATCACAAACCAATCCCAACAAAGACATCGGCGGACAAATGAGCACTTCTATCGGCATATCGCCGGCAGCGGCCGTCTTTTCCGCCACAGACTTAGCCAAAGCCAACCCGTCAGCCTTTAAACAATTCATTTTCCAGTTTCCTGCGATAAGTTTTTGACGCATATTTTCTCCTTTTGTTTTGTTAACTGATTTTTTACTCTTAGCACATTTTACCCCTCTTTTCAAGCAAGATTTACATCCATTGACAAAAAAACAAGAAAAGCGTATAATATTAAGAGGATTTACTTAATAAATGAGGGGTGTATGACCGAAAATATAGAAAAAAATAATCAATATGCCCGTGTGACAGCCGGTTCGTTTTGGGATTTGAAAACGCCTCAAGAACGATCGGTCTGGCTGATTAAATTATTAGGCCACCAGTTTATCTCCTATTTATTACATTCTTCAATAGATCCGGATAAAATTATTCCCGCTTCAACCGAGTTTGATTTGAAAACAAAATATAATGGACAAACTATTTTTTCTGAGGCTTTACGGACCGGATACTATCGTGTTGCCGGAAATTATATCCGCTTTAATAAAAAACATCCCGATTTCAAAGCCGGATTGAATCTGACAAATGAAAGCACGATTCGGGCGTTACAAGAACTGGTAAAACCCATCCCCCCCAAAAAAAATCTGTATCAAACTCGTGCTCAGCGAGAAGCGGCCGAAGACAGACGGTTATTGTGTGTTGCTTTGATGGATATTTTTCCTCCCAAAACAATAGCTTATGAGAGGGGTATGCGGAATGAGACGGATTTTTCGGCGGCCTTGAAGTTAGGGATAAAATGGAAACATCTGCGACCGGCCTATCGTGTTTTACAGGGATTGGAAAATAAATCTCAGGATGTGATTTTGCATGAGTTAAACTTAAAAGATGCCGAAACAAAAACTCTGTTAAAGGAAATAACATCACCTCATACATCGGAAAAACATCATCGTATTTTGACGGCAAAACTGCAACAGTTGTTGACTCCTGAAAATTTTGTCAAACAAGTACGCAATAAGCAGTTATCTTATCAAGAAAGATTGGATATGAGAGAAAATTCCAGATTCTATTCGGAAATGGATTTTAAAGGGGGAGGAAGATGAAAAAAATCATTTTATTTGTGATAACGTTATGTATCCCGTTGGGGGTATTTGCCCTAAGTGACAGTGCTTTAGACAGTCGTGCAAAAACACTCCCTTCCGACTATAGTACGACAAAAGAGCAGTTGGTTGAGGCGCTAACCCGCGGATTAACAACTCCGGCCGATAAAGCCAGAGTAATCGCCGGTTGGGTCGCTTATCAAGTTGACCGAAACGGTTATGAATATGATCAGCGGATACGTGCTTCAAATGATAATGATTTAGCCGACAATCCCATTCCAAACGATGTTTTTAAAACACGGATTGGAACACCGGCAGAATTTGCTCAATTATATGCGGAATTAGCCACTTTAGCCGGATTGGAGGTCGCCATTATAGAAGGATATGCCGGTCACAATGTTCCATCTCATCGATATTCCGGTAAGTTAATGAAAGCATTGGAGCCTAATATCAATAAATTACGGGGCGGAACCTATCACTTGCAACGATACCGAGCGGCTTGGAATGCTGTAAAAATCAACGGAAAGTGGAACTTGCTGGATACGTACTGGATGATAAAAGGCGAAAAAATGCTCGGACGCGGTTGGTCTGAACGGGACTTCATTCGTGAAATGAAAAAGCGGATTCGTCGTGTGCCGTCAGCTTCTCAACTGAGTGCCGGAAAAACCATAGATAATGATTACTTTTTCGCCAAACCACGTGATTTTATCGATACACATTTTCCGGATGAAACAAAATGGCAGTTATTGGCTGTTCCCAAAACTTGGAGTAGTTTTACAAATTAAAAAAGAGGTATCGCTCCTTTTTTTCTTGTCTTGCAATTTTTCAAAAAATCAGATATAGTCCATAGGAAACAAAAGGAGGACATATGATTCAAATTGCTCCGAGTATTTTAAGTGCCGATTTTGCTAATTTGGGTAAAGATGTTAAAAAAGTATCCGATGCCGGCGCCGATTTAATTCACATTGATGTCATGGACGGTCATTTTGTACCGAATTTGACTTTCGGGCCTGTGGTCGTAAAATCTATTCGCCCCTATACGGACAAAATATTTGATGTGCATTTGATGATGACGAATCCTGCCGATTTTATTGAACCGTTTGTACGTGCGGGTGCCGATATAATTACCGTCCATTTGGAATGTGCTGATGAGATACCGACCTTAATTTCCATGATTAAAAAACATGGTAAAAAAGTGGGAATTTCCATAAAACCGTCAACAAAGGTCAGTGATATTATTCCATATTTGACCGATATTGATTTGGTGTTGGTGATGAGTGTAGAACCCGGCTTTGGCGGTCAGAGTTTTCAAAAAACAGCATTGAATAAAATTGCCGAACTAAAAAATTTAATCGGGCGTAAGCCTGTCAAAATTTCGGTAGATGGTGGTATTAATGATATCACGGCTCCGGCGTGTATTTTGGCAGGCGCTGATATTTTGGTGGCCGGCAGTTATGTGTTTGGGGCGCGCTCTTATAAACAAGCAATAGATAAATTAAAAGGATAACCCATGACAAAAATTATGATTGTGGAAGATGAAGCCGCTTTGGTAACATTACTCAAATACAATTTGGAAAAACAAGGATACGAAACCATTTCGGTTATGGATGGGAAAGAAGTTATGAATACCGCCATGACGGAAAAACCGGATTTAATTTTGCTTGATTGGATGTTGCCGAATGTACAGGGCATTGATTTGTGCCGTGATATGCGCAAATCTTATGAACTGAGAAATATTCCGATTATTATGTTGACGGCTCGGGGAGAAGAAGCCGATAAAGTACGGGGCTTATCCTATGGGGCAGATGATTATATGACTAAGCCGTATTCTATTCCGGAATTAATGGCTCGGATTGTGGCACTCCTCAGACGTGTGCAACCCGAACAACGTCAAGAAAATTTATCATTTGAAGATTTGACAATGGATTTTGCCAAACGTCGAGTGATGCGGGGTGACCGACCGGTTCATTTGGGGCCTACCGAGTTCAGATTGCTTCAATACTTAATGGAAAAACCGGGGGTTGTTTTATCCCGTGAAGCATTGTTGAAATTGGTTTGGGGCGGGTCTATCCATGTGGAACTCAGAACGGTTGATGTGCATATTCGCCGTCTACGCCGAGCATTGAATGAAGGCGGAGAACCCGATATTGTCAGAACTGTTCGTTCGGCGGGATATGCATTGGATAGTACCCCCAGCGATGAGGGGGAATAATATATGAAATATTCCCCCAATATGGATTATTTAAAAAAGTTATTTAGTCGTCCATCAAAAAAAATAGTAAATGACTCGATAGAACAAGAAACGGAAGATCTTCCAGAATATGAGTTTCACTTTTCTTGGAGCGCGTTAAGTCAAATGCTGGTTGGACTTGCTTTTGGGGTTGTGTTTGGTGAAACACTCGGGGATTTGTTCTGGTTTTTGTATATTACCTCTTTATGTTCAGAATGTGTGCCGATCTTATGTTTTCTTTTTACAAAAAAACACAACCATAAAACAGATGATAATCTAGAGTTTTTGGATGGATCAATTAGATTAAGAGGTTTTTTAAAATCACTTTTTGGTTTAAAATTAACAATAGTGGATGTGCCGGGCATTATTTGGTGGTTTGGTTTATGGTATTATTTGCTGGGGACATTACTTAGTGTTTCTTATCCGTTTTCTGTGGAACATCGCTATTTTTTGTTTCTTGTTCCATTTGGCCTCTTGTCAGGGTATAAACGTATTGTGGAGGCCAAAAAACATGGAGATGGACATCTGCACCTTACAATGCTTCCATCACTTTTTACACTTTTAAGATTGTTTGGTGCAATGATGTTTATCATGGTTAAAAGGATAGATTTTTCCTCATCTGAGATTTTGTATTATATTGGTCTCTATGCTTGGTTTTTTATTCCAATAAAATTTACCAGAAAAACAGAAGATATGGTTTTATCTAATCTGGCAGAAAACAAGGTTAAAGTGAAAAAGAAGCCCGAGGTAACACCAATGCCAGTGCCGCCAGCTCCGTCATTGCTGTGGTGGCGTCGTCATCGAAAACGTAAAAACAACATAAATAAAGTTTTTTAGATGGTTAATTTTTATATTTTCAATAAGTTGTGAAAAATCCCTTGATTTTTTTTCTCAATGTGTTATAATAAATATTGACAAAATATTGCGAGGGATAAATGTTTACGAGAATTACCAATTTTAAGGGAAGTACATATTTTGAATATGATTATGGCAATATACCATCCCGGTATATTGAAGTGCGATCTATTCCTCGAGCCATTAATGATGTGCGGTGGGATTTGACTTTGGGTAATGATAAAATATACCGTCAAACAGTTAAAAATTGGGCAGAATGTGTTGAGCTTGAGCATTATTTTTCTAAAAAAGATGTTTTAAGTATTCGTCGTCGTGGTGTTTTGCCGGAGGGGTATTCTTTGCATCATATTCATCCCCGTGCGTTGGGCGGAAATACGATGGAATTAAAGAATATGGTTTTAATACCATATGATTTGCACGAACGATTGCATGATTTTTTGCGTGATTTTATTATTATTAAATGTTTGCCGCGGACTCATTTAACGGCACCAATTCCACAAAATAAGAAAGTTTTTATGCAAGTTCCTATTTTGCCGCCAGTTGTTCGCGAGATAGATTTGCAATTTGCGATGAAACCAGCTTGTTTTGAACGTGATATTTGGCGTGCTGAAAAAATAATTACAGGATATTTACGTCGTTATCCGAATAGCATATGCCGACCGTTATTTGTAAATGGTGTTATTGCTCAGTCGCCTAATCGTACAGTTATACCATCGTGGCCGCCAGCTCGTGTAGAGCCAACTAAAGTACATCAATTGCATAGAACGCATCAAAAATCACCACGTTTTCAACAAGAACATTGGTCTTTTAATGAGTGGGCCGCTAGTGTCAGAAATCGCAGTCAGAATTTTAGAACTTAGGGAATATATGGATGATAGATACATATTTAAACGAAGACGGCAATTTGGTTTTTACATACGATTCTCGTATGGAAAAAGAGGTTAAGCCTGTTTTATATCGTGATGATGAAGCGGTTTGTGCAATGCGTATGGCTTATGAGAAAAACAATAAAATTCAACGTGAGTTTTTAAAGCATTTAGCAGCTCAAGGCCATTTAAACAAAGTATTCCCAAAATCGGTTATTCGTGCTGCTTTAAATCGTGGTGCAAGACCCAGAAATTATCAAGTTCATCATATTGTTCCGCTTTGTTGTGGCGGCAGTAATGATTTTTCCAATTTAATGTTAGTTCATAAAGATGTTCATGCTGAAATTCATGATCGAATTTGGAAGGGAATTTATAAGACGTTAGCGGCAGGGATTAAACAACGTCGAGCCTTTGTTGATTTGCCCAAATTACCTCCGGTTATGATTCCAGAAGATAAAGTGTTGTTGTTGAGTTTAGAGGAATTAAGTAGATTGTTAGCTAAGGAAAAGTGTAAACGTGCAAAGTCTGCTTATCGAAATGGACAACAGTTGGGGCATCAAATTTCAAAACACACAAGTTATCACATCTCGCCTAATCAAGGTCGTTCATCGAGATAGGAGTAGTAAGGGGGATAGAATGTTTTCACAAATTGCACACGATGAAAAAAATAATGTTTATTGTTGGTATGACTATAGGGGAGTGCCTTCTCGTTGGGTTGAAGTGATGGGGCGCCATACTAGAAAGTTTGAAGGATTTGAAGAAACTGTTTTGAAACAATGTGCTTCTCAAGGGATATTTGATGCCTTTCCTGAATTTAAAGCTCAAGCGCAAGAGGGGTTTGTAAAGGGGTATTATTTATACAATTTACACCCAATTGGTATGGGTGGCAATTTGTATGGTAAAACATGTTGTAATTTAAGTTTAATGCCCAAAGAATATGTTGATACCTTATATCGTTTTTTGAATGGATGGTATTATGGAAATTTATTAATAAAGCCAGATCGTGTTGCGGCAGATGGTCATAAAATTTTTATTAATGTGCCGATTTTACCAGCTGTTGTCAGTGAAAAAGATATGCCATTTTTAGATATTTTTAAAAATCCGGCCGAGGTAAAAAAACACGATATTATGTGTCAACATGGGCATGATGTTTTGGTAAAAATGCAGGCACATCAATTGAGTGTTTCTGGATTAACGCAAGAAACATATTCGGCTGCTGGTTATAAACGAGCTGAGTGTATTTATCCGCCAAAAAGTTTGCAGGATAAAATTGCGCATACACAGACAATTGCGGGAGGACCGGAAAAATCTGAGATGATTATCACAAAGTCACGAGAATTGATTGTTCCAAATAGACCACGTACTCGCGAATAAAAAAAGACTTTGACTTTTAAAAATTTTTATGTATAATAAAATCCTACCCCGTGGTATGGGGAGGTTCAAAAATTCCTTTTTAGTGGCGTGTTCGCCCAACGGTTTTGGACTTTGAAAAAATCCAGCATGTCGTATGTGCGGGTTTTGATGGGAAAAAAGCTGATTTGCCTGAAACGGGATTTTTGGGCAAACAATTTAACAAAAGGAATAAAATAATGATAGAATTAGTATTGCCAGATGGCGCAAAAATGTCAGTAGAAAGTGGCATTAAAGGGGTAGAAGTTGCCTCAAAAATTTCTGAAGGATTGGCGAAATGTGCGGTTGCTGTTAAAGTAAATGATACTTTGATGGATGTGACAACTCCGATTACAACAGGCGGTACTTTTTCAATTATCACAAGTAAAAATCCGGAAGGTTTAGAAATTTTGCGTCATACGGCGGCTCACGTGTTGGCTCAGGCTGTGGAAGCTTTATATCCAAATGCTAAAGCCACAATTGGTCCGGTTATTGAAAATGGTTTTTATTATGACTTTGCCGGTATTATTATCAAAGAAGATGAACTGCCGAAAATTGAAGCTAAAATGGCCGAAATTGTGGCGGCCGATTATCCGATTTCTCGCCAAATGATGGCTAGAGATGAGGCTGAACGTTTCTTTGCTGAACGTGGCGAACCATATAAAGTTGAAATTATTCGTGATATGCCCGAGGATGTAACGGAAGTGTCCATCTATACGCAAGGCGATTATGTGGAATTGTGCCGTGGTCCGCATTTGCCAAGAACGGGTATGCTCGGCAAAGCTTTTAAATTAACTAAGGTATCCGCTGCCTATTGGCGTGGAGATGCAACAAAAGAATCTTTGCAACGTGTCTATGGAACGGCTTTCTTTAATGAAAAAGAACTGAAAAACTACTTTACTATGTTGGAAGAGGCCGAACGCCGTGATCACCGTAAACTCGGTAAAGAAATGGATTTGTACCATTTTGAAGAATTTGCACCGGGCGATGTATTTTGGCATCCACGTGGTTGGACATTGTTCCAAACATTGATTGATTATATGCGTAAACGTCAAAAAGCCGTCGGTTATGTTGAAATTAACACGCCGCAACTGATGAACCGCGTGTTATGGGAAACGTCAGGCCACTGGGATTGGTATCAAGAAAATATGTTTACAACAACGGTGGAAGAAAAGGCTTTTGCCTTAAAACCGATGAACTGCCCAGGGGGGGTATTGGTCTTTAAACATGGTCTGACCAGCTATCGTGATTTACCGCAATATATTGGTGAATTTGGTCGTGTTCATCGTTATGAAGCCTCAGGTGCTATTCACGGATTAATGCGTGTGCGTGCCTTTACGCAAGATGATGCCCATATTTTCTGTACGCCTGAGCAATTGCATGACGAATTGCAAAATGTGGTTAAATTGATGGTCAGTATTTATGAAGATTTTGGCATGACGGATATGAAAATCAAATTGTCTACCCGTCCGGCCGAACGCATTGGATCTGATGAAATTTGGGACTTCCTTGAAAACGGATTAGCCGAAGCCATTACGGATATGGGCTATACCTATGAAATTAACGAAGGCGACGGGGCTTTCTATGGTCCGAAATTGGACTTTAAATTCCGTGATGCAATTGGCCGTGAATGGCAACTTGGGACTTTGCAAGCCGATTTGAACTTGCCGGAACGCTTTGATGTAAACTATGTCGGTGAAGATGGTCAAAAACATCGCCCGATTATGTTGCACCGTGCTTTGTTCGGGTCTTTGGAACGGTTCTTAGGCGTGTATATTGAAAGCACAGCCGGTCGTTTCCCGTTCTGGTTAGCGCCGGTTCAAATTATGGTGGCACCCGTTACGAATGACCAAGACGACTATGCCAAAAAAGTCCTCAAACGTCTGCAACGGGCCGGTATTCGTGCCGAAGCCGATTTGCGTAATGAAAAAATCAGCTATAAGGTACGTGAACACAGTTTGAAAAAAATCCCAGTGATTGCTGTCGTTGGTAAAAACGAAGCGGCTGAAGAAACACTCACTTTGCGTCGCTTGGGTGAAGAAAAACAAGTCGTCATGAAATTGGAAGATGCCGTTAAACAATTTAAATTGGATGCACGGTACCCATCCGTTGAGTATGATGATTAAGGTCTTATGATAGTTGTCGGCTCTGCATTTGCGGGGCCGCTTTAAAAAATAAGATTTGAGTAATCTGATTTTTGAAACGCCCTTGGGGAATCGGGGGTGTTTTTTTATATATTGGAAAAAATTTATCTGTCATAAAAAGGGTCGTTTTTGTGACAGATAAAATTCGAAAAAAAAGGAGTAAAAAATGAACTTGAAACACACGTTACAATCCGGTCGGTCTATGGTGGAAATGCTATGGGTTTTGGCGATTATCGGTGTTCTGTCTGTTGGGGCGATAGCGGGATATTCCTACGGTATGGCCAAATACCGTGCGAATGAAACGATTAATGATATTATGCTCAACCGACTTATGCTTATGGAGTTAATAGGGCCCAACATCGTGGCGGCGGGCGGTGAGTTTTTGCCACAAAATCAATTTCTGCACCTAATTATCGTTAATAACATTAAAGTTATCAGAATGATTTTTATCTGTCTTTGTCTTTTTTTAAAAACACTTGACAGAAAATATGTTTTCTGCTATTTTCTTTCGAAAAAGTAACAGGAGTTATGGACTATGGCAGATAATGTAAAGAAAATATACGATCACAAAAATCAATTGAAATCACAAATAATGATACAGCCGGATGGGCGGGAATTGGAAACGGAATTTTATCCGAATGGAAAGCCCCGAGTGATTGCCGAGTACCGAGACGGTGTTTTGGATGGTGTTTATAAAGAATATTATGCA
>JAZKXP010000007.1:0-9484 GCA_045611665.1 Alphaproteobacteria bacterium
ATTAATAGTAAATACAAACTGGAACGCAACAATAGGCAGCTTTACCCGTAATGATCGAGCAAAAGCCTTAAATACGAAAATGGGTGCTCTCAAAGTATGGACCCCAACTCAAAGAGAAAATCGATCTGGCTTTTTTGTCAACTTGGGGACTGACACAAAAAATGTGGACTCGTGGTCAAAAAGTGGTGCTACCAATTCTCATGTTTTGTGTAAAGAGAAAAAAAGATAGGCTAAAAACAAAGCTCGGCTTAATATAAAGCCGAGCTTTTTATATCCTCCAACACCTTATTTCGCATACAGTGTTTTAAGGCCTTGACCTTCCAAAATGCCGGCTAATTCCTTAATGGCCTCTTTCGTTGGTTCTGGCACATTTTCCAAAGGATAGTCTATGCCGAGTTCTTTCCATTTAAATACACCACTACGATGATAAGGCAACAATTCCACCAATTCCACATTCGGATATTGTTTAATAAAGTCAGCTATTTTTTCACCGTATGCCACGCTGTCATTAATATTGGGAACAACCACCCAACGCACCCACGTGCGAATATTTTTATCCCGTAGTACATTCAAAAAGTCCAATGTGCGTTCATTGGTCAAACCCGTTAATTTTTTATGGGCCGTTTCATCCAAATGCTTCACATCCAACAACACCATATCGGTCAAATCCAACAAATTAAGCGTTGTTTCATCAATATTGGTTGTACCGGCTGTATCTAAGGCAATATGCACCTTTTGACGTTTGAGGGCTTTAAAAATCGGCAACAAAGATGTTTTTTGCATGAGCGGTTCCCCTCCCGAAAAAGTAACACCACCACCCGAAAATTCCATAAACTTTTTGTATTTTAAAACTTCGGCCACAACTTCCTTAGCGGTTTTAATCTGCCCACCTTTCGCATCCCATGTATCGGGATTATGGCAATATTGACATCTTAACGGACATCCTTGCGTAAAAACAACAAAGCGAATCCCCGGTCCGTCAACCGTTCCGCCGCTTTCATACGAGTGCACTTTTAAATACGTATCGTTTAATCTTTCCATTAAGATATCTCCTATTATAAAAAAGGCGACCCCGATTTTTAAGGTCGGAAGTCGCCCCTTAACAAGTTAGTTATTAAATTTTTTCGTGGAACGTTCTGGAAATAACATCCATTTGTTGTTCACGGGTTAATTTAATAAAGTTCACGGCATAACCAGACACCCGGATTGTCAACTGCGGATATTGTTCCGGATGTTCCATAGCATCTTGCAATGTTTCACGGTTCAAGACGTTCACATTGATGTGTTGGCCGTCATTACCACAGTAACCATCCAAGAGGCTGACCAAGTTATCTACTTGGATATCACGTGTTTTACCCAAAGAGTTCGGGATAATCGTGAATGTGTTAGAAATACCATCTTGAGCGTGTTGGAACGGTAATTTAGCTACGGAACACAAGGAAGCAATAGCCCCGTTTGTATCACGTCCGTGCAATGGGTTAGCACCCGGAGCAAACGGCACACCGGCTTGACGACCATCCGGAGTAGCCCCTGTTTTCTTACCATATACAACGTTTGATGTAATTGTTAAAATGGATTGTGTCGGTAAGGCATTGCGGTAAATCGGCAAGCGACGGATTTTATCCATAAATTGTTTTACAACATGACGAGCAATGCTGTCAGCACGTTCATCATTGTTACCATATTTCGGATAATCGCCTTCGATTTCAAAGTTAGTAGCCAAACCACGTTCATCACGAATAACTTTCACTTTAGCATGTTTAACGGCGGACAAAGAGTCAACAACGATTGAGAAACCGGCAATACCGCAACCCAAAGTTCTGACAACGTCTTTATCATGTAAAGCCATCATGGATTTTTCATAAGAATATTTATCATGCATATAGTGGATGATGTTCAAGGCGTTGACGTATGTTTCAGCCAGCCAATCCATCATCTTATCAAATTTGCGTTCTAATTCGCCGATTTCCAAATATTCGGATGTAATCGGAGCGAATTCCGGACCGACTTGAGCACCAGATTTTTCATCTTTACCACCGTTGATAGCGTATAACAATGCTTTTGCCAAGTTGGCACGAGCGCCAAAGAATTGCATTTGTTTACCGATACGCATCGGGGATACACAGCAAGCAATACCATAGTCATCACCAAAGAAACCACGCATTAAATCATCGTTTTCGTATTGGATGGAAGATGTATCAATGGATACCTTTGCACAGAATTTTTTGAATGCTTCCGGCAAATGATTTGACCACAACACTGTCAAGTTTGGTTCCGGAGCCGGTCCCAAGTTATACAATGTGTGCAAGATACGGAAGGAGTTCTTTGTTACCAAAGTACGACCGTCAATACCCATACCACCAATGGATTCTGTGACCCATACCGGATCGCCAGAGAACAATTCATTGTATTCCGGTGTTCTCAAGAAGCGAACCATACGCAATTTGATAACCAAATCGTCCATCATTTCTTGAGCTTGTTCTTCTGTAATCACACCATTTTCAATATCACGTTGAATGTAGATATCTAAGAATGTGGAAATACGGCCGATAGACATAGCGGCACCGTTTTGGTCTTTAATAGCGGCCAAATAACCGAAGTATGTCCATTGAATGGCTTCTTTCGCATTTGTAGCCGGACCAGAAATATCCAAACCATAAGAAGCAGCCATTTTCTTCATATCTTGCAAAGCACGAATTTGTTCGGAAATTTCTTCACGTTCACGAATAACATCGGCTGTCATGCTGGCCAAGTTTGTTAAATCTTTTTGTTCGTTTTTGTCTTGGATTAAACGATCAATACCATACAAAGCAATACGGCGATAGTCACCGATGATACGACCACGGCCGTAAGCATCCGGAAGACCCGTTACGATACCGCTTTTACGGCAAGCACGAATATCCGGTGTATAAGCATCAAACACACCATCATTATGTGTTTTACGATACGTTGTAAAGACTTCAGTTACCTTCGGATCCAATGGCAAGTCATAAGCTTGACAAGAACCTTCCACCATACGATAACCACCATACGGCATTAAAGCACGTTTGAGCGGAGCATCCGTTTGCAAACCGACAATAATTTCGGCATCTTTGTTGATATAACCGGCACCGTGAGATGTGATAGAAGAAACAACGCTTGTATCAGCATCCAACAAGCCGTTATTTTCACGTTCTTTTTTCATGAGTTCGGAAACATCTTCCCACATTTTCTTTGTGCGAGCTGTTGCACCGGCTAAGAAAGAATCATCACCTTCATACGGTGTGTAGTTTAAGTTAATAAAATCACGGACGTTAATTTCATCCTGCCATTTATTTGTTTTAAAACCTTCCCAGGCTTTATTTAAGTTATCCATGTAAATTTTCCTTTCATTTTTTTACATTTTTCAACATATAAAAACGGTTTATATCAAAATCACTGGACCGTTTTAGATGAGCGCACTATAACATATTTTTATTTTTTTTGCTACAAAAAAGTTTAATTTTTTATGAATATTTTATGATATTATTCCGCCGCCAACAACAAACTCAATTTAGGATTATTTTTTCCTTGAAAAATACCAGATTTTCAGATATTCTGATAAAGTTCCTTAGCGGAACACGGGCCTAGAAACCCCGAATTTCTGGAAAGGTTGAACGACATCAACCTCAAAAAAATATGTTGACATTCGCCTCGGGTGGATGTCGGCGAATAAGGCTTTTAAGGCTCAAATAAGCCGAGCCGTTTTCCAGAAATGCGGTTTTCTAGCATCCGCCCGCTTAAGCAAAGCGGGTTTTGTTTTAATTTAACAACGGAGGCAGAAAATGCGTAAAATTTTATTATTAACCTGTGGCATATTGATGATATCAAATATGACTTTGGCTGAGAATACCGCCGAAACGTGTGCCGATGGGGCCGGAACAGTCGTTGTCGGTGCCGTCACGGGATATAAATATTGTATGAGTAATAAAACAATGAACTGGTGGAATGCAAATACATGGTGTGATGCTCTTAAGTTAAAAACGTTTGAACTCAATGATTGTGGATGTTCTGATGTGATATCAAATTGTGCTGGGAATATCTGTGCAGAACTAGCTTTAAATCTTAGTCCAGAAAATTCAACATCATTCAAGTTTGAAGCATGGACAAATAATTATTACAGTAATGGAACACAAGTACATAAGATCTATACTGACACAGGAAAAATCCGAAATGGAACAGATGGCGTAAACCATCGTACTCATGGCGGGTATGCTGTCTGTAAATAAAATATATTCAACTTTTCTTATGACAAAACCTCTTGCATTTTTCACAAAAAAGGATTAAAAGAGCGAACATTAATTTTTTATCAAGGAGTTTTATAATGTCTTATTACAGTCCGAATGAAATTGCGGATATTTTTGCGAACGCCTCTTGTGCCAAAGCGAAAATGCCCTTCACTAAATTTGCTTTAATGGCCATTATGGGAGGGATTTTTATTGCCCTAGGCGGTTTATTAACCGTGGTTGTAGCCGGCGGTATGCCACAAACAGCCATTCACAACATCGGCTTAGTTAAATTTATGGCCGGCGCTTTATTCCCCGTCGGCTTGATTATGGTATCCGTTGCCGGTGCCGACTTATTCACCAGCGATTGTGCCGGTATGACGCTATCCACCATGCAAAAGAAAACCGTTTGGTTAGATTTATTAAAAGTGTGGGTATTAGCATACGCATTTAACTTTGTCGGCGCTCAATTTGTAGCTTTTTTCATGGCGCATAAAACCGGCATTATCGCCTCGGCCCCCTATGCCGATTATTTACAAGCTTTAGCAAACGGAAAATTATCCCATGACTGGGGAACAGTTTTCCTAAAAGGAATCGGCGCCAATATGTTGGTATGTCTTGGCACGTGGATGGGATATGCAGGCAAAGATATTATGGGTAAATCTCTCGGCATTTGGGTACCCGTTATGTTGTTTGTAACACTTGGGTATGAGCACTCTATTGCCAATATGTTCTTTATTCCGACTGCTATGTATGGAGGTGCTGACATCACTTGGGAACAATTTATTGTGGATAATCTGATACCGGCCACAATTGGCAACATTGTCGGAGGCGCCGTTTTTATCGGTATGATTTACGGATATATTTACGATAAAAAATCCAGTTAATATAAAAGCCCCGAAAACGGGGCTTTTTTTATTTCTTTTTACCCGGGAATATCAACGACGCAATAATTCCCACACTCAAAAATCCTAAAACAACGTATAAAGAAGTTGTTGAAGAAATATGCATATCAAACAAAACATCGATTAACATTTTAACCCCAATATACACCAAGATACCGATAACGGCCTTTTCCAAATGAACCAACGATTGTTTTGCGGCGGCTAAACAAAAATACATAGACCGCATTCCCAAAATGGCAAAAATATTACTGGTATAAACCAAAAACGGTTTTTCGGTAATAGCCAACACTGCCGGCACGCTATCAAAAGCAAACATAATATCGGCAAATTCCACTGTTAATAAACACAAAAACAACGGTGTTGCCGCCCGACCGATAAAAAAATCATGTCCGTTTAATTGGCTGGTAACGGGAAATAAATGTTTGAAAAAGCGAATAGACCAATGTTTTGTAAAATCTGTTTCTTCTTCGCGCCGTTTTTCGGGCAATGACTGGCGTTTAAACCACGAATAAATCAAGGCCCCCAATCCGGCCGCTTGCATCATTTTAATCGCCGTCCAAATGATAAAGATACCGAAAATCGTTAAAGCCGTATCACCAAAGTAGGATAAAAAAGCAGACCCCAGTCCCACAAACACCAATCGCAAAACCAAAGCACCTAAAATACCGTAATATAACACACGGTGTTGATACTTATTCGGAATACCGAAACTGGCAAAAATAGCCATTAACACAAACAAATTATCAACGGATAATGTTTTTTCCAATACGTAACCGGACAAATAGGCGTTTGCATCTTCAATGCCGTGCGTATAGTAAATATAAACAGCAAATAACAAAGACACAAACACCCAAAAGATTGTCCAAGCCACCGCCGATTTAATAGACACATCCTTATCTTGTTTATGGGCCATCAAATCAATCACTAAGCATAACAATACGATAAGGGAAAAAATAATAATACTACCCACAGAATACCCTGTCATTTTAAATCTCCATAAAAAAAATACATAAGTTAATATGCGTTTCATATAGCAAAAAAACAATAAAAAATCAACCTGAATATTGATAAAAGCGGTGGTCTTATCAATTTTATTTTTCCCTTTTCACAATGAATATGTTTTATATTTTCATCTTGTTTTATATCGTTTTTTATGATATTTTTAAAAGCGATAATCATTATCTCAAGAGGACTGTATATGAACAAAGACCGTGAATTAGATAATTTAAATATTATGCGTGAAAACGGATTAATTTCCGAGACAACCTACCAAGCACAACGCCACGCTTTATTGGGCACAACCGTAAATACAGAGCACCCTAATCCGATAAAAAAACGATTAACTCCTTTGTCTTTAATTGAAGCCTTTAAATTTTCATTTCAACCTGCTACATTTGGGGCTACGTTTGTCTTTTTATTCGTAACCCTTATGTTTTTAATAACCACATCTGTTATTGTATTTACCTCATCCGATATTTTATCCACTTTGGTATCTTTGTCTCCCCGCACTTTTCTTATTGGCGGTCTCACGATTACCATCACATTAAGTATTATATATATTTTTTGGCAATCCGTTTGGGTTGTATTTTTTTCACGACTGGCTTTGGAACACTCAGGTAGGGACGTCATATCTTTAAATTGGAAAACCTTTGCCTTAAAAAGTCTCATTATAACCGGCATCATGATTGTTTCCGTCGCCATTATTGTCGGCGCCTATATTGGGTTATTACACATCATTGATGTTTTACATGTACAAACGATGGAAACGGGACAACAACGCCTTGTCGGCATAGCGCTTCTATCCGCTTTTGTTGCCATCATCCTTGGGGCATCCTATTTATCAATTGCCGCTTTAACCAGCTGCATCGGCTTGGCCAAATATTGGATGCAAACATTTGTAAAAATGTTAAAAAGACCCTTAACCGTCTTATTCGTTTGGGGATGTTTAATCTTTAATGGTGTGGTTATGTTCGTGTTGGCAAAACTATTCGACTATTCCCTACACCCTCTTACCGAAATAGTTACCGATCTTTTTGATGCTATTATGGACACCGGATTGGGTATTTTTGGTATTTATTTAGTTTTGGGAATTATATACTTTTTTGCCTATACCGGGGCATCACATCGTGGTAGATTTTGGTTAAAAATGTCTTTTTTATTCGTTATTCCGTCATTAATCATTTTGATAACAATGATTGCCCTTATCCCTTTTATGCCCAAAATACCAACGTCGGTTTATTTTGCTTACTTTTTGGTTATGCATCTCTTTTGGTTTTTATTATATTGCGCCTCCTTTTTTGTTGTACAAGAAATGGCCTTTTTGGCTCATGTTGTTACGCAAGTCTGGTGTCACATAACCCATGACAAAAACGGAAATAATTTATTCCAAATGCCAATGGACCAAACACAAGTTGAATTACCTCATCCGAAACAAGAACCTGACTATGTTCCGCCAGCGGTATTTCGCTAAAGAATAAATAAGATAAATCAAAAACCGCCTCATGTGAGGCGGTCCTTTTTTATTCGGACAACATGCGCACTCTCGTCCGTTCTTTTCGGTCTTGAATCACCCATCTTCAGCAACACAAATCCAAATTATTATCCCTTTTACACCTCTAACATAATCAAAATCAAGCCAAAACCACGCTCGGGTTAGCATAAAAAATAAAAAATGTTGACATATTGTTAAGTCTATGATATACTATATAAAATATTCAGGAGGATAATATGGATAACATATTGCAAAACCGTCATGTTTTAAACAAAGGTTTGTCCATTTTCGGCAGACATGATCCTAATGACATATGTGTTAATCCGTTATTTGAACAAGCCAAAAATAACAATCTTGAAGCCGCAACAACACTGGTCAACAGTCTTTGGACAGAACAAAAGACTCAAGAATTACGTGACTTAATTTTACCGGATCGTCCCCCTATTTTTATGACGGTTCCAAGCACTAGTCGTCGCAATCAATTACCGATTGCTTATGCCAGATTGTTGGCACAACAAACCGAAGATTTGGGTGGTCGATATATTGTATCTGATGAATATATTGCGCCATTACATACCTCAATGATGAAAAGTTTAAAAAAACAAGATCGGTTAATGTGCCCACGTATTTATGAGCCGCTCCAAGAAGATTTTTTTGAAACATTCAAAGAGAAGACTCAAAATACTCAAATTATTTTGGTAGAAGACATCATCACAACCGGAGCCTCTCTCAGCGCTTTTTGGCGCTGTTTAGAGCACAACGGCGTTCATGTCGATTGCGTTGTCGGTATCAAGGGAAACCCCCAATTAAGCTCACCGGACCACGAATTAAAAAAATTAGAGCGAACCGCTCTGAAAGCCGGATTAGACACGTTAAATATTAACTGGATAGCTTTAGGCAATGAATTATCTTCATCCGAAGTGGTTACTTTATCGGCTCAATACATCGGACTAACGTATAAACAGGCCGATAAAAAAACGCAACTGCTCATGCGCCGACAATTGTACTACCTGAACGCTTTAAAAGTTGATCATAGACCAGAGGTGTCCTCTAAATTAGGACGTTTAGCATTTTTATTGAAACATAAGGAAAAAAGCCATGACTAAACTAATGTGTTTTTTACATCGATTATATACCGGAACAATCCGTCTCAGCACATCCAAAAAAGCGGTGCTGACGACTAGAAAATTGCACAAAAATTTGAAAAAAATACAGGCTGGACATACCGTTCAAGCCGATGTTCATGAAATGCGCATGATGTCTAAAATGCTGCATAAGGAAAAATACGGAACGACAACGCATCCGACCGATCCGTTAAAATTGGATTTAACCGCCCCACTTAAATCAAAAGTTTGCAATCATGACGCAGCCACACCTGCCCCTAAAAATTTAGAAAGATAAAACGCAAATAACTTTTTTGAAATTTAAGATGGCTTTTTCACATTCATTAGATAAGTAACGGGGGATATACCTAACTTTAAATCAAAGTTTCCTCCGGTTGCCCCCTTCTTCGGGGCTTCTCGCCCCCCTGACGCTATATATAAACAAAAAAAACGACCCTAAAGGTCGCTTATTTTGTTTATGGTAGGTCCTTCAGGATTGGAAATTCCCATTTTTCAAATGGGTCCCTTTCCGTCTCATTCCTGCCAAAGCACCGCCGTACTTCCGTCCGGCTGTCATTCGGCTGACGAACCCCCTTCTTCGGGGCTTCTCGCCCCCCCCCCCCGCCATATATAAACAAAAAAAAAGACCCTAAAGGTCGCTTATTTTGTTTATGGTAGGGCCTTCAGGATTGGAAATTACCATTTTTCAAATGGGTCCCTTTCCCTCTCCTTCCTGCCAAA
>JAZKXP010000008.1:0-7871 GCA_045611665.1 Alphaproteobacteria bacterium
AAAAAATGGATTCGGTAAAAAGCCCCAAATCTTTTTCTTTTCGGCAATTAAATCACGTTTCATAAACCCCGTTATTTTATTTTCATCAGGATTTAACCAACTGCCAAAGTGTTTTTGACAAAAACGATTCGTTTTAAACCACGCATGAGTTTCGGCTTCACGCAATTTAGACAATTTAAATGTCTCATGAATCGAAAATATATTTCTATTGGTTTGATGTAGCGCATCTTGATTAGCATGTCTAAGTTCATGAATTAATGTCTGCTTTAATGAATTTTGATTTATTTTATTAAATGAATATGGTCGCAGTGATATAGTTTTATCTACATAATTATATGTTCCCTTCGTTATAAGCATATGTGGATCCATTAACATATCTTTCCAAGAAGCGATTTCCAACTTTACACCTTGAGGTAATCTAGAAATAATATCTCACCCTTGATCAGTTTTTGCAATTTCATTCAAAATTTGTTTTAAGCGTTCTTCGTTCTTGGGATTTTTAGTGTTATTTTTTATACCATTTAACAAATTGTTTAAATTCTTTTGAAACATATCTTCTTTTGAATATACAGTCGTAGGTGCCTCTTGACCAACTGACAAAGGCTTTGTTTGATATTGTTGTAATGTTTCATTCAAACTCATGGGCACCTCACTCTGTCCTTTTTAATTATATCACACAATGGCAAAAATGTCAAAAAAGGTCGGCAAATACCGACCTCTTTATACAAAGCAACACTTTGTTTTTATTACTTTTTCGTAAATGAAAAATCAGCAGATTTTTGTTCCAATTCCTTTGTCAAAACGGATAATTTTCCACCGTTTTTTTGCAAAACGGAACTGTATTCATTACGATAGCTCATCGCCATAGAGACCCCTTCTACAATAATATCAATGATCTTAAAATCACCCGTTTTTGATTTTTTCAATCGCCAAATAACTTGAACCGGCGGATTATTTTCAATTACGGAATCAACATACAATTGATTTTTGCCTTCGGCATTACGTGTGCCGGAGAAAATAATTTTTTGACCCGTATATAAATCAAACCGATCCGACCATGTTTTCGTTGTAAAATCAATAAAGGCCTCTAAAAAAGCTTGTCGTTCTGCCGGTGTTGCCTTGCGCCAATAAACACCCAATACAAACTGCCCGATACTTTTCATATCGAGTGCTTTTTCAAACGCCGTTTTAAAGCGCGTATATTTTGCCTCCTGAGTATCATCAGATTGCAAAACATTGGTAATAATATCATCCGTTAAATTATTCACAAAAGCAACTGACGGTTCCAGCGCTCCTGCCGTCATTGGTACAAAAAACAACACACATATATAAGCAAATATTTTTTTCATAAAATCCTCCTATTCTTCCTCTTCAAATTCATCATCCGTCGGAAAATCAAAATCGTAATCTTGTTTTGTAACAACTTGATCTTTACCGATAATAACATTTGATTTTTCTAATTTATTTTTACGATTTTGGCGATACATAGACCGCATTGTTGCATAAAAATCCGTAGATCCTTTTTCTAGTGAATCTAAAAATTCTATAGCACCTTCACGCTTTGAAAAACTTTCCACCGCAAATTTGGAATAAAGCAAAACCGGTTCTCCTTTTAACGCCCAATCAAGCGGAGCCAAAACCGAATCGACACCCCATCCGACGGCCTCTCGCGGACTGGACGGCCCGATAACGGGTAACACCAAATAAGGACCGGCCTCTTTGACTCCCCATACATACAGAGTTTGTCCAAAATCAGGTTCATATACGGGGATATCGATTTCGGATGCCGTATCGGCAAAGCCAAAAAATCCAAACAACGTATTGGCAAAAAATCTACCTGCAATAGATAAAGCTTGTGCACCCTCTAGCTGAAAAACGGCATTCGCAAAATAAACAGGTTGCTTTAAGTTTTTAAAAAAGTTTTTAACACCCGTTCTGGCCATTTCAGGAGTTACGGCACGATATCCTTCTGCCACAGGTTTCAACACAGCCTTATCCATCACCATATTAAAGGCAAACATACTGCGGTTAAACGGTTCCAACGGGTCATTTGCCTCTTCATAAGAGCGCAAAGCATCCGGATTCTGCGGCGGACAAGCACACCCCGTTAAAAACATTAATCCCAAACAAACAAGTATTCCTATTTTTCTCATGCTCCCCCCTTTTGCGCATCAACAAACTCTAATTCTTCACGAATGGCGGGCAAAACATCATCTACCGTATCCACAAAACGCATTAAGTTTAATTGATGCGGTTTAATAAAACCGGCTTCGGACATTTGCTTTAACATTGTAATCAACGGATTATAAAAACCGTTTAAATTCACAACAACAATCGGTTTATCGCTGATTTGAATTTGGCGCAAAACCAAAACTTCAAATAATTCATCTAATGTTCCAAGCCCTCCCGGTAACACACAAATAGCGTCTGTTTGTTTAGTCATGGATACTTTACGATTGGACATCTTATCCCATACCTCAAACTTTTGAATGGCCGTATCCACTAAATCCGCCTGTTCAATCTCATAAAGTGTTCGAACCGTTGCTCCAATCACATACCCGTCATTATCTAACGCCCCTTTGGCTACGGCCCCCATTAATCCTTTACCACCGGCACCATAGATTAATTTGATATTATTTTGAGCCAAAATTGCCCCCATTTTTTCAGCCTGAGCCATATAAATCGGGTCATTTCCCTCACCACTGCCACAAAAAACAACGACTGCTTCTAATTTTACCATTTTTTCCTTGCTTTTATCTGTTTTTCTTAATACTTTGTTTACATATTTACCTTTATAATGCGAAAAGGTCAAGAAATAAAGAGGCTGTTTATGAAAAAAATATTATTTTGTTTGTTGATTTTAGTGAGTATAAACACTGTAAATGCTCAAGAAGAAATTCCGGTTTTTGATGATCCGATATCTGATACGCCGAACATCGGTCGGATGGCTCAACCACTCAATAAATTGGTTTTGACGCCAAACCCTTTGCCAAGTGTATCCATTAATTTATCTGGGCAAAAAGACCAAAAAAACAAACAGTTAAAAACGGCTCAAAAAACTGTTTCGGCAGAAAATAGCACGGCGAAAAATCAAACACCCGCCGCCACTCAAGGTAAAACGGAGTTTAACAGAACAACTCCCATCGTTTTTAAAACGGAAAGTGGTATCATGCCGATTAAACGCCGTACTCCCGCTACGGAAAAAGAAGAAACAACGTCCGACACACAAACGCAACAACCTTCTCAAGCACAAGAAAATGCCTCTCAAATAGTGCAAAATTATGCTTCTCAAACAACGGTAACAACCTCTTCAAATACAACTTCCCTGACGCAATCGGCTACGTCAAATACCGGATATGCCGCATCCACTCCACTGTTACAGTCGGCCGAGGCAATTGAAAATTTATTCGGAAAAACCCATGATGTTCGAGGTTTTGAATTATCCGGCCTGACTTTAGGAATGACGCCGGATGAAGTGGCCGAAATCATGGGCGAGATGGGCTTTAAAAGAACACAAGTTCGTTTTGGCATCCCAATGTTCCGTAGTGCTTTTTACGAACAAAATTGCCGAGACAGACGCGTTCATATTTTAAATGACGTCCGTAAATGTATTGAACGCCAAGCCGACAAAGATGACGTTAAATATATTTCGTCTATGACCTTTAAAAAAGCTCAAACAAAAGAATACATTCGCGTGCTGTTTTCATCACATGCCACAGACAACCAAGCTTTTAAAATCTACTATGAAAGTGAAGGAGATAACTCACTGACAATGACTCAGCGAAACCTGGCAAAACAACTGCGTCGTAAAGAAATGTTCTGGAATATGATGTTTGAAAATTACGGGTTGCCCGATGATTCCGAACTAATTGTCTGGGGCGATACGGATAAAGCCTATATGCAAGCCATTATGACAGGATCTGCCTATAATGCCTACATCGTTTTAGAAGACAAAGAAATCCAAGATACGGATTATTTTGCCGCCGAAGATGAAAAAGAAACATTGAATTACCGGCCGCAATTTACATTTGCCCCCTATGAAGGAGACGAATAATGGCTGAAAACGGAGCAGAAAAGTATCTGATAAATTATACCCAAATGGCTAAAAATGGCGAATTGGGGAATCTGGTCGGCCGTGAATCCGAATTAGAACGATTGATACATATTTTGCTCAGAACGACTAAAAACAATCCGCTGGTTATTGGCCAACCCGGTGTCGGAAAATCGGCCCTGATCCGTGGATTAGCCTCTTTTATGGCCTCAGAAGGGGCACCTGAATTTTTACAAGTTAAGCAAGTCGTCGGATTAGATGTTGCCGCCATTATGCTCGATTCAAAAACGGAAGAAGAATATGCGGAAACGGTCAAAAAAACAATGCAAATTATCATTGCCAATCCGGATACCTATTTATTGTATTTGAGAGATATCAGTTTTTTGGTGAACGTTGATACAAATCCCGAAAATAAAGAACCGGCTAAATTTTTAAAATTATCTCTCATGGGCGGCAAGTTAAACTGTATCGTAGAATCGGACACATCCCATTTTGTGGCTTACATGGAAAAAGACCATGCGGTTATGAGCCACCTGCAAACTCTTTTTTTGGAGGAACCGACTGTTGAAGAAAGTATTCAAATTGCCGAAAATACAAAAAAGACATTTGAAGACCACTATGGTGTTAATATTCCGTATGAAACAGTTAAAGTTGCCTGTCAATTAGCACATCGCTATGTCAAACAGCGCTCATTTCCGTCAAAGGCATTGGACTTATTAGACGATTCGGCCAGTTTATTGATGATGGATATGGCCAAAGGAATGGTTGATCCGTCTCAAACAACCGTGATACCGGAATATTGTAATCGAACCATTGCCCAGTGGACGGGCATTCCGGTTGAAAAAGTCGACGCCGAAGATAAATATCGTCTTGCCAATGCCGAAAAATATCTAAAAGAACGTGTTATTGGACAAGATAATGCCGTTGTCGTGGTAGCCAATGCTATCCGCCGCGCCCGTTCCGGCTTACAAGATCCGAATCGTCCGATTGGGTCATTCTTGTTCATCGGTACGACCGGTGTCGGTAAAACCGAGTTGGCAAAATCGCTAGCCGACTTTATGTTTAATGATGAAACAGCCTTGCTCAGATTAGATATGTCCGAATATATGGAACGGTCCGCCGTTGCCCGTATGGTAGGCCCCGCTCCCGGTCAACCCGGTTATGAACAAGGCGGATATCTGACCGAAGCCATTCGTTTAAAACCCTTCCAAGTGGTGTTATTTGACGAAATTGAAAAAGCCCATCCGGACATTATGAACTTGATGTTGCAATTGTTGGACGAAGGACGCTTGACAGACGGTAAAGGAATTACCGTTGATTTCCGTAACACCATTATCATTTTAACCTCTAACGTTGGGGCAAATTTGCCGGCTTATCAACGGGTAGATGCATTAACCCAATACTTCCGCCCCGAATTTATTAACCGTTTGGATGACGTGGTTTCTTTCCACCAATTAAATGAAGAACACTTACGCTTAATTGTGGATATTCACCTCAATAAATTGTTAAAACGGGCCAAAAATTTGGGATATGATATTGTTGTAGATGACAGCGCAAAAGATTGGTTTGTTGATGAAATTTTTACATCAAAATTTGGTGTACGTGCCTTAAAACGCTTGATTCAAGAACAGGTTGAAAATCGTTTATCCTTTTTGATTATGCAAGAAAAAGTTAAACCGGGTCAACAGGTCTTTTTGAACGTTCATCCGGGCGGCAGACGCTTACAAATTTACACAAAAACCGTTCAAACAACCGTACGGGAAGAAATCGCTCCGGTGGAATTTCCGAACGAAATGAATGAAGATGCTCAAGAAACCGCCGAAACACAACTGTCCCACACAACTTCCGATATGCCTGCTCAGCCGCGCATATTGGCAGAACCTCAGCCAGCCAACATGACAGAGCCCAATATGACAGCGCCGACTCAAGCCCCCGTCGTTTCCGAAACAGAAACAACGCCGACTCTGGCTCAATCGACAACGCATACGGATGAAGTACCGGCTTCTTAAGGGATATAAATGGCGTTATTATCCGATTTATTATTGGAATGGTATCAAAAAAACGGTCGAGACTTACCTTGGCGAGTCAAGGGAGGCGCACATTTTGATGCTTATGCCGTTTGGATTTCCGAAGTTATGTTACAACAAACTACCGTCAAAACCGTTTTAGAGTATTTTGACCGTTGGATGAAACGCTTCCCAACCTTAGAAACTTTAGCACAATCGGATATTCAGGATGTTTTATTGATGTGGCAAGGATTGGGATATTATACCCGAGCAAAAAAAATTCATGAATGTGCCAAAGTACTCATGGAAAAATACGACGGACACTTTCCTAAAAACCGAGCAGAATTATTAAAACTCCCCGGAATTGGACCCTATACGGCTTCCAGCATCTGTGCTCTGGCTTTTAATATGCCGGAAACGGTTGTCGATGGCAATGTCATCCGTGTTATTACCAGACTATATGGTATCACGAATGAAATTAACCGAGAGGATATTTATCGACGTGCTTGTGCATTAACACCTCAGGAACACGGGGCAGACTATGCGTCCGCTATTATGGACTTAGGTGCTACCATTTGCACTCCCACCTCCCCTAAATGTTTGTTGTGTCCTTGGATGACCGAGTGTATTGCTAATCAACAAGGAATTGCCGAACAAATTCCCGTTATAAAAAAGCCAACAAAACAAAAACGCGCCGGCATTTTATACATGATACAAAATGATACGAATCAATATTATATTCAAAAACGGGCGGGCAAAGGATTATTATCCGGTTTATACGAATTTCCATGGCACTATGACAATGAAACAAAGTTTGCAGGTAAATGGCAAGAAACCGGCAAAACCATTACCCATATTTTTACCCATTTTCATTTAACTTTACGAATTGTGAAGGGACACAGTAATACTTTATTAAATTCAACCGGTGCTTTTGTGCATGCAGATGAGTTAAAAAACTACCCCTTTCCAACTTTAATGAAAAAAGTGATAAAGGGGTTATAAAATTAAAGATACTCTATCTGCGAACAAACTCTTGAGTTGATTTAATAATCCATTTTCTGTTTCGGCGAATCAAAACATGTGACTGTGTTTCCGAAGAGTGAATTTCGGCCATTTTTGCATCAAATGCCTGTTGAGCCCGTTTTATCATATTCTCTTCAGATTCTTGACCATCCCAGATAACGGCCGTAATTTTATCCCCTTGATCATACTTTGCTAAATACGCTAACTGACCGGATTCGGTAAAAATTTTAAAGTCTCCAACCAATTCTGACGGGACATCCGCACTATAGTGACATGATACTTTCAATTGACCGTTCGGATAAAATCGACAATATGTCCCGATGCGATAATCATGTTTATAAAACGCTTGGACACGAGGCGTACCATCGTCGTAAAAAGATTGATACTCACCGTCTTTCATGCCATCAATATATTCGGCTTGGATTTGTATTTGGCCATTTTCATAGTATAGATGATAATCTCCATCATACCGATTATTATAATAATTAACTTTTTCCCACACCTGACCGTTTGGAAAATATGACCGGTATTCACCATTTAATTGACCATGATGAAATGCCCCACTTTCATACAACATGCCATTTTCCGCTCTTTCCAAAAACGGGCCGTGAGCGACACCATCCTTAAATGATTTTTGAGACCGCAACACGCCGTTTGAGAAAAACTGCAAAGAAACACCGTTAATAGCTCGATTAGAACCGATATGAGTTAATTCTGCCAATTGCCCGTTATCAAAAAAAGTAGCACACATCCCTTGTTTGTGCCCTTGACACCAACCGGAATGTTCCTTC
>JAZKXP010000009.1:0-3902 GCA_045611665.1 Alphaproteobacteria bacterium
AAAGCTGTTGCTGAAGCTGCCAGAGAAGCTGGTTTAGATTTTTAGGAGGAAAAAATGGCTCAATTAGAAAATGAAATTCAAGAAAAGAAACAACGCCGTCCTCGTAAAGATCGCGAGGCTGAAGCACGCGTTGAACGCGTAGCTGACGAATTCACTGATAAAGTGGTTCACGTTAATCGTGTATCCAAAACAGTGAAAGGTGGTAAAAGATTTGCTTTTGCAGCTTTGGTTGTTGTTGGGGATCAAAAAGGTCGCGTTGGGTTCGCTCACGCTAAAGCCAAGGAAGTTCCTGATGCAATTAAAAAAGCTAATGAACGTGCTCGTCGCGGGATCGTTCGTGTTCCGCTCAAAGAAGGCAGAACATTACATCATGACGTTATCGGTCATTTCGGTGCCGGTAAAGTAACATTGCGTATGGCTCCGGCCGGTACTGGTATCATTGCCGGTGGTCCGATGCGTGCTATCTTGGAAACAATGGGTATTCAAGACGTTGTGGCCAAATGTACAGGTTCTTCCAATCCGCACAATATGGTTCGCGCCACATTTGATGCTTTGGAAAAATTGAGTTCTCCTCGCGCAATTGCTGCCAAACGCGGTAAAAAAGTTGGCGATATCGTCAGCCGCCGTGATGGTGTTGCAGCTGCAAAAGAAGCTGAATAAGAATCAAGATGAAGGGCAGGGCGCCTGTCCTTCACTCAACTCTTAAAGTATAAGGAATAATAAAATGAAATTAAACGAAATTCGCGATAATAAAGGTGCCCGTAAAAGCAAAATGCGTGTTGCACGTGGTGTCGGTTCCGGTAAAGGTCGCACAGGCGGTCGCGGTTTTAAAGGTCAAAAGGCCAGAACCGGTGTTGCCGTGAACGGTTTTGAAGGTGGTCAAATGCCAATCTACCGTCGTTTGCCGAAACGTGGTTTCAATAACATTTTCCGTTTGGACTTTGTTGAAATCAACTTGGGCAGATTGCAAAAAGCCATTGATGATAAAGTTTTGGATGCCTCCAAAGAAATCAACGGTGTTTCCTTGATGGAAGCCGGCTTGATTAAAAACATCAAAGATGGTGTTCGCTTATTGGGTACAGGCAAATTCACAGCTAAAGCTACAATTAAAGTAGCCGGTGCTTCTGAAGCCGCTCAAAAAGCAGTTGCCGCCGCCGGTGGTGAAGTGATTTTGGATCCGAAAAAACCGACAGTGTTGGTTAAAGGTGAAAAAACATCTAAAAAAACAAAATAAGCCAAATAAATTTAAAGGAGTGAACAATGGCCTCGTTATCGGATAAAATGGTATCTAATATGAATTTTAATGCTTTTTCGAAAGCAAAGGATTTGCAAGCGAGGTTGTTGTTCACTTTATTAGCTCTCATTATTTTCCGGTTGGGAACGTACATTCCTTTTCCGGGAATTAATGCCGATGTTATAAAAGACTATTTTAACGATAATAGTGGTGGGTTACTGGGGATGTTCAACGCCTTCACAGGTGGTGCTTTATCCCGTATGTCCATTTTTGCATTAAATATCATGCCGTATATCTCTGCCTCTATTATCGTTCAATTAGGGGCTTCTGTTATACCATCCTTAATGGCCTTGAAAAAAGAGGGCGAATCCGGTATGCGGAAGATTAATCAGTATACACGCTATTTAACTGTGATTATCACGGTTGTTCAAGCTTTCTTTATGGCGCAGGCCTTACAAGCTTCTGGTGTGGTAACGATGCCGTCTCAAAGTATGTTTGCGCTGACAACGGTGGTTTCCTTGCTGGGTGGTACGATGTTTGTTGTTTGGCTTGGGGAACAAATTACGGCGCGTGGTGTCGGTAATGGTGCGTCTTTGTTAATTATGGCCGGTATCGTATCCGGAATTCCGGGAGCCATCGCTCGTGTTTTTGAAGAAAACAGAACCGGGGCTTTATCTACCGGCGTAGTTCTCGGGTTACTTGCGATGGCGATTGCTTTGATTTACATTATCGTGATGTTTGAACGGGCTCAACGTCGTATTGTTGTGCATTATCCGAAACGTCAAATGGGTAATCGCATGATGCAAGGCTCTCAATCTCACTTACCGCTTAAAATTAATCCGACGGGTGTGATGCCTCCGATTTTTGCCTCTGCTTTGTTGGCTGTTCCCGTTGCTATTGTTCAGTTTTCTTCTAAAAGCGGTACCTCTGACTTTATGAATAAAATGGCCGTTTTATTGACGCCGGGGCAATGGTTGTATGTTTGTGTTTTTGCCTTTTTGATTGTATTCTTTACATTTTTCTACACCAGTTTACAATCCAATCCGGATGAAACTGCTGAAAATTTAAAGAAACAAGGTGGTTTTGTTGCCGGTATTCGTCCGGGTAAAAATACGGCAGAATATTTGGATTATGTCATTACTCGCTTGACGGTATTGGGTGCCGCTTACTTAACAATGTTGTGTATTTTACCGGAATTTTTAATTGCCACAATGCAAGTACCGTTTTTCTTAGGTGGTACGACGTTACTTATCGTTGTGTCTGTCATTATGGATACGGTGACTCAAATTCAATCTCACATGATTGCACATCAGTATGAAGGATTGATTAAAAAAGCCAGATTAAAAGGTAAATTATAAGGATTTTCTATGGTTGAAAAAATTCATCGTCATATCGTTATGTTAGGCCCTCCGGGCAGCGGTAAAGGAACTCAAGCAGCGATTTTGTCCGAAAAGTTAGGTATTAATACCGTTTCGACCGGTGCTGTTTTACGTCAAATTGCTCGGTCCGGAACAAAAGAAGGGGATAAAATCAATGCTCTTTTGAAAAAAGGTCATATGGTTTCGGATAAACTGATGATGAATATCATGAAGGATGTATTATCCAAACCGGAAAATGTAAAAGGATATATTTTGGATGGGTCTCCTCGGTCTGTGCCTCAGGCAAAAGGGTTGGACAGGATGCTCAGCAGTCGAAAAATGAAGAAATTGGGTCAGGAATTGGATGCTGTTTTATATTTGCAAGTTCCTGATGATTATGTGATTGAACGTATTATCGGTCGTTTTCAATGTGCGCACTGTAAAACATTGTATCACGAACGGTTTAAACCCACAAAAGTATTCGGCATTTGTGACGAATGTGGGCACAAAGAATTTACTCGCAGAGAGGACGATACCTTTGAAACGGTTGTATCTAGACTCCGTGCTTTCCGCGAAGTAACAGCTCCACTCATACCTTACTACGAAAAAAAGGGGCTATTAAGGTGCATTGATGGGACGGGACCCATTGATGTTGTTAGTGAAAAAATCAGAAAAATAGTAGGATATTAATTTTTGGTCTTGACACGAAACGAAAAATAGTGTATATTTCCCACTCGTTTTAGTGTCTTGTTTGAAAAAACAAGAATTGATTTGTATTATTTTTATAATTTAATGGAGAGATTACCTTGGCACGTATTGCAGGTGTAAATATTCCGACAAATAAATTGGTTGTCATTGGTTTGACATATATTTATGGTATCGGTCGTAAAACATCACAAGAAATTTGTGATAAATTGAACATTCCCGCTAATAAACGCGTGAATGAATTAACAGATGATGAAACATTGAAAATTCGCGAATTGATCGACAGTTCCTACCAAGTAGAAGGTGATTTGCGTCGTGAAGTTTCCTTGAACATTAAACGCGTTATGGATTTGGGTTGCTACCGTGGCTTGCGTCACCGTAAAGGTTTGCCGGTTCGTGGTCAACGTACTCATACGAATGCTCGTACCCGTAAAGGTAAAGCAATCGCCATTGCCGGTAAGAAAAAAGCAACTAAATAAGCGTTAGGAAAGGAATAATTCAATGGCAGAAAAGAAAACTGTAGCGAAAGTTAAAAGTCGCGCTAAAAAGAATATTTCCGTGGGTGTTGCTCACGTGAATTCCACATTTAATAACACTATGGTAAC
>JAZKXP010000010.1:0-3309 GCA_045611665.1 Alphaproteobacteria bacterium
ATGGATGGCAAGGATGGCAAAATTTTAGAAAATCGTGAGGGGGCCAGAACAACACCGTCAATGGTGGCTTTCACAACAAAAGATGAACGCTTGGTTGGACAACCGGCAAAACGTCAAGCCGTTACCAATCCGGAAGGAACATTGTTTTCCATCAAACGTTTAATCGGTCGTCGTTTTGATGACAAAATGGTGGAACGTGATAAAGGTTTAGTACCATATAATATTGTAAAAGGTGATAACGGGGATGCTTGGGTAGAAGTACATGGCAAAAAATATGCCCCCAGCCAAATTTCCGCTTTTGTCTTGCAAAAATTAAAAGAAGATGCCGAAAGTTATTTGGGTGAAAAAATTACGGAAGCCATTATTACGGTGCCGGCTTACTTTGATGACTCTCAACGTCAAGCCACAAAAGATGCCGGTAAAATTGCTGGTTTAAACGTATTACGTATTATTAATGAACCAACAGCTGCTGCACTTGCTTATGGTATGGATCAAAAGAAATCCGGTTTAATTGCTGTATACGACTTGGGTGGTGGTACATTTGACGTATCCATTTTGGAAATCGGTGATGGTGTATTTGAAGTAAAATCCACTAATGGTGATACATTCTTGGGTGGTGAAGATTTTGATGCTCGTGTCATGGACTTCTTGGCTGATGAATTCAAAAAGGAAAACGGCATTGATTTGCGCCAAGATCGTATGGCCTTACAACGTTTGAAAGAAGCTGCTGAAAAGGCAAAAATTGAATTGTCATCTGCAACTTCTACAGATATTAATTTGCCGTTTATTACAGCGGATGCCACAGGTCCAAAACACCTCAATATCACATTAACACGTGCAAAATTGGAAGCTTTAGTTGAAGATTTATTGCAACGTACAAAAGGTCCAATGGAAAAAGCTTTAAAAGACGCCGGTGTTTCTACAAGCCAAATTGATGAAGTTATTTTGGTTGGTGGTATGACACGTATGCCAAAAGTTCAAGAAATTGTTAAAGATTTCTTTGGCAAAGAACCACATAAAGGTGTGAACCCAGATGAAGTTGTTGCTATGGGTGCTGCTATTCAAGGTGGTGTGTTAAAAGGTGATGTGAAAGACGTTTTATTATTAGACGTTACGCCATTGTCTTTAGGTATTGAAACATTGGGTGGTGTGTTTACGCGTTTAATTGACAGAAATACAACAATTCCAACGAAAAAATCTCAAGTATTCTCAACGGCCGAAGATGGTCAAACGGCTGTGACAATTCGTGTGTTCCAAGGTGAACGCGAAATGGCTAGAGATAACAAATTGCTTGGTCAATTTGATTTGGTTGGTATTCCGCCAGCACCACGTGGTATGCCACAAATTGAAGTCAGCTTTGACATTGATGCAAACGGTATTGTGAATGTATCTGCTAAAGATAAAGCCACAAATAAAGAACAAACAATCCGTATCCAAGCTTCTGGTGGTTTGAAAGATGAAGATATCGAAAAAATGGTAAAAGAAGCCGAACAACATGCTGCTGAAGATAAGAAAATCAAAGAAGCTGTTGAAGCCAGAAACCATGCTGACGCTCTCATCCATACAACGGAAAAAGCTTTGAAAGAAAATGGTGAAAAATTGGCTGCTTCCGATAAAGAAGCCATTGAAGCTGCTGTTAAAGAATTGAAAGATGTATTGGAATCCAATGATGCTGATAAAATCAAAGAAAAAACAGACGCTTTAGTTCAAGTTTCTTTAAAAATGGGTGAAGCTATGTATAAAGATGCTGGCGCTGCTCAAGGTGCTGGTGCCGATATGGGTGCTGGAGCAGGGGCAGAAACACCGAAATCCGATGATGACGGTGTGGTAGATGCCGACTTTGAAGAAGTGAAAAAATAAGATTTTTTTTCTAAGATTAAAAACGCCTTCGGTTGAGGGCGTTTTTTGATGCCCCTTATCAATACCTAAATGAAACCGCCCCTACTAAGAGGCGGTTTTTGTATGAGATGACTGTTAATTGACAGAATGCGGCAGAAAAAGAGCTTTATTCTTCCACCGGCACTTCACACACATCTCGTCCGTGTTCATCTTGCGTAACGATGTCGGCACAACACCATTTGCTGGACCCTAAGCTACAGACTCTTTCACCTTCATCACAATGAGTTTTGCAAGAACCATCTTCCCACCAAAAACCATGGTAAGTGCAACACTCACCGGTTGAAACAACGGGTTGACATGTGCCGGATTCTTTATCCAATTCATAACATTCATTGCATTCTTTAATACATTGATCGCCTTGTTCGGTCGTACCTTTGAGGCATACGCATTTGCCCTGAACGCATACTTTCCCTTCGGTACATTCTGGATTGCAAGTGTTGTTTTCTCCTGCTATTGCATGTGTTTTATTCGTCAAAATAAAATACCATCGTGTTCGTATTGACGCAAATTTGCGGTTGGGGCAAGGCATATATAACATCATTTACTTTTATTTGTGCTAAACCGACTAAGGCATCAAATGTCATTTGACACACACGCTTTGGCACAGCATCAACTTGGATACCTACTGTGCCGTATTCTTCGTATATTTTATATCCCGCTTTGCCGATTGTATCCCATTTCTTCAGGGATATTGTTTTTCTAAAACGATCCATTTGTCTTTTAACATCTGCTCCACGTTGCAAAACGTCGTCTTTTAAAAGATTAGATTTCAGTTTATCTGATGACCATTGCAAACCGTTTAATGCCCCCATGAGTAAAAGGGTGATAAGAGCTAAGCATCCGGATATTTCAATCATAGAACGGCCGGCTTCTTCAATCTTATTTTTTGATGTATGTGTGGTTAAACGGTGAAACTTCATAACATATCTCCAAATTTTATTTTTTCTACTATGGCATAAATAAAATAATTAATCAATATGCAATTTATATGTAATTTTTTTTCTTTCTCTTGACATTTGATAATTTAATACATAAATAAATATGACAGAAATCCCCCGCTGGTGATTCACGCAAAGAATCCGATGCAGATTTCTTGATAAATTTGATAAGGATTTAAAACGTGAGCAAACAAGATTATTATGAAATGCTTGGTGTTTCTCGCACCGCCAGCGCTGATGAATTAAAGCGGGCTTTTCGCATTAAGGCCAAAGAATGCCATCCCGATTATCATCCCGATGATAAGACTGCGGAAAGCAGATTTAAAGAACTCAATGAAGCCTATGAGGTTTTGAAAGATCCCCAAAAACGGGCGGCTTATGACCAATATGGACACGATGCCTTTAAACAAGGGGGCGGAGCAGGTGGCTTTGGCGGATTTGGCCAAGGCTTTGGCGGTTTTGGCGGATTCGG
>JAZKXP010000011.1:0-4664 GCA_045611665.1 Alphaproteobacteria bacterium
AACGTATTATTTAACCACTATATGTCCTATATGAATGACATTGAAGGTTTTCCGTTAATGGGGCTGTATCAATCTATGCGAGCGGCTTCACGCGCGGCTGTTTGTGCCAAAACAAGTGTCTTTTTAGAAGGAGAAGAAAAACAGCACACAATAGAACAAACCCGAAAATATTTTGAATTGGCAAAACACTTTCTGATTAATTTCAAACCGGTATTAATTGCCTGTGGCGGTTTATCCGGAAGCGGTAAATCCCGAGTAGCTCGCCGTATCGGCGGATTAATGAACCCCGCTCCCGGAGCCGTTATTTTACGTGATGATGTTGTAAAAAAACAAATTACCGGATTGGCTTTACATCAACGGTTTAACAAAACAACCGATACACCGGCTTTTGAAAAAGTCGTCTATGAAGTTTTACGCCAACAAGCAACCTGCGCTCTTAGTGCCGGGTCAACCGTTATTTTAGATGCTCTGTTTCAAAATGAATATGAACGGTTAGCGGCTGAAAAATTAGCCGAAAGTTTGAATATCCCATTCATCGGATTATGGATGGATGCCCCTTTAAGTGTACGAACGCAACGGGTGAAATCACGTGGTCAAAAACCATCTGATATCAGGAAAGAGGTTGAACCGGAATGTCAACTCTGTCTTGAAACCGGACATATCAGCTGGCACATTATTAATACCGATATGTCAAAAGAAGAAACAGTACAGCAGGCTAAAGAAGTTTTAAAAAAACATCTGAATATGAATTTATAATATTTTCAATAGATTAAATTAAAATATCTTTCCTTAAAATAAAAAAAATATATTTTTTTCAAAAAAAGGCTTGCAATTCAAAAAAAAATAGTGTAAAAGATATGTCATCCGAGGCGCCCGTAGCTCAATTGGATAGAGCATCTGACTACGGATCAGAAGGTTGTAAGTTCGAATCCTGCCGGGCGCGCCATAAAATAAAACCTCCTATTTTTTAGGGGGTTTTAATTTTATTGGGTGCAGTGGCGGATTTGAACTTACAAGTAAGTTCGTATACTTAAGTAGACGCCTTTAGGCGGTCTGAGTGAAACGAAGACGAGGGATAAAATCCCGAGCAATCCTGCCGGGCGCGCCATAAAATAATTTATCAATTTATTCTCCTCTGTTTTTACATAAAAAAGGATAGACTTTTAAAAATTTGTATGCTAACCTATATATGCATTTGGCATAATACCAAATGTGGAGGTCTCAAAACCTTCTGTAAGAAAGCCCCATCGCATGGGGCATAATCTCCCTATTATGCGACTTCCGTCATGGCTGGAAGGTGGTAGAATAGCCCTAGGTCAATATACCACACTATTTCTTACAGTAGTTTTGAGCTTCCAGCCACTCTTTTTTTAAGTGTGGCCATTTTCTTTTTTTGAAAAAGACAGGTGACTTGAAACACCTGAAAAAAATTAAATGAATGGAAGCGGATACTGTAACGGTATCCGTTTTATGTTTGAATAATATGGGGCTATACCTATTTTATAGCCGTTTTATCACATACAAATTCGGCATTTTTATGATGTTGCAACATACTGGCCGGACAGTTGACTGATACAGAGTCTTGCGTCGCCAAACGAATGGCCTCGGCTTTTTTAGAACCGGTTGCCAATACAATCACTCGGCGTGCATCAAAAATGGTTTTGAGTCCGATTGTAACGGCCCGGGTAGGTACGTCTTCAGGCTTATCAAAAAACCTGGCATTTGCCTGAATCGTGCTTTGTGTTAAGCTTTGTTCATGTGTAGGCGTATCAAACGACGTATTCGGTTCATTAAAGGCTAAATGACCATTTTCTCCGATACCTGCCAGTTGAATATCAATCCCGCCGGCATTTTTGATAGCCATTTCATACGCCCTGCAAAATGCGGGAATATCGTCGGCCATACCATCCGGAATATTGATATTTTCGGGATAAATATCCACATATTTAAATAAATTTTCTTGCATAAAATAATGATAACTTTGCGGATGATCCGGCCTTAATCCGACATACTCATCCATATTAAAGGTTTTAACGTTTTTAAATGAAATATCACCATTGTTATAGGCTTGCACCAATCGTTCGTAAACCGGTATCGGTGTGGATCCCGTGGGCAATCCCAAAACCAAATAGGGTTTTTCTTCAGTCGGCACAAATGTTTTAATTGCCTTTATCATTTCACCGGCAGCATAGTCGGCCACTTCGGATACTGTTTCAAATGATATAACTTTCATGTATTCTCCTTTCGTTTTTTGACAGTATAATTAATCCCACGATTTTGTGCAAGCATCCATATCAACCTTTTACCGTATTTTCTTTATTTTAAAAATGTGCTTTTCTATAGCATGAATCATTTTTGTAAAGGGGGACAAATGAAAAAAATATTCTTATCGGGCATCATGTGTTTACTGTGTGTACCGGCTTTGGCAAATACGCATGAGACAAAAACGATTGCCCAAAAATACACTGATTTTAAACAAGAATTACAAGACAAAACAGGTCTGTCTTATTCCGTGGATGTGTCGGCTTTAATGCAACGAGGCGCTCCAAACGGCAAAGGAACGGCATGGCAAACCATGTATTATGGTGAAGCCAACTGGGATATGTTTAACAGTGATACATTCGGCGCTGGGTCTGTACAGATAGCTTATAATGCCGTACGGTATTGGGGTAAAAGTGCAACGTATGTCGGCAACCGAATCGGTGTGATTACGGATATCAATGATTACCCAAGCAACTCCAATGAATTTGACCAGCTCAGTTATACACACCAATTTCCGGGTAAGATGAAATGGTTATCGGTTACACTGGGTCAATTTCCGATGTATAATTTTGACGGCAGTGCGTATCTGGCCAATCAACAAACAAACTTTTTAAATTATGCGTTATCGCAAAATGGATCTTCAACGTATCCGACCGCCAGTTTAGGGGCCTATGCCACAATTGCGCCGAATGATAAATGGTCATTCAGCATTGGTATGCAAGATGCTCACAATATAGACGGCGAAACCATTTCATCCAACAAATTCGGCAAAGGCAAATATACATCCTTTGCCAGTGTCAGCTATACACCAACCGATAAAAACGGCAATCAAAACCAATACAGTTTGATGGTATATAATCAACCGAGCGTACCTCAACAACCGGGAACCAGCAATGGATGGAGTGTGAACTTTTTGCAATATTTAACGGATAAATTTGCCGTAACGGGTCGTATTAACGGTGCCAGCAATTCACCCGAATCCATTAAGCAATCTTACGTACTTGGTGTTGTTTACAACAATCCGTTCAATCGCAACGATTTAGACCAAATCGGATTTGCCGGAGCCGTTAATAAGCTCAATAAATCCGTCAATGGTGCTGGGACTCGGTCGGTTGAAAATGTGCTTGAGGCCTATTACGCTTTTGGTGTATCGGACTTTATGACTATTACGCCTGATGTGCAATTTTATATTAACCCGGGCGATAATCAAAAATCCAATACAGCCACCGTAGCATCGGTCCGAGCCACGATGATGTTTTAAACGAATCGATAACGAAAAACTCTGGCCGAACACCAGAGTTTTTTTTATCAAAATACCTGTTGCAATTCATCATAAAATTTGATACTGTACCGTTAAGGCACGTAATGTGCCCCGAGGGTTAGAAGCCTCTTGAAAGTTGTCTGAGAAACACAGGCGTAAAAAACTACCTTTTTGCCATGGGCAGGAAGGTAGTAGAATAAGGGTTTTATACCCCAATATACTACACTATTCTTTCAATAGCTTCTAACTTCCTGCCACTTTCTCAAGTGGTTTTTGTTTTAACGTAATGGACAAGAAAGGGAATTTTATGACGATGAAACATTACGAATCCGGTCGGTCAATGGTGGAAATGCTGGGCACTTTGGCGATTATCGGTGTATTATCCGTTGGCGCTATCGCAGGATACAGCTACGGAATGGATAAGTATCGTGCGAATGAAACGATTAATGATGTGATGCTGTTGGGGGTGGATGTAATTACACAAGCCTCACGAACTGGCGGAATGCCGAACTTGTCGGCCGAATGGGGAACAAAAACAACCGTCGGATATGATTTTACGGTTCTACCAAACCCCGAAGATGAAACTCAATACGGCATTCGAATCAGCGGGGTTCCCGCCCGAGTGTGCAAAATGGTTGGTGATGCCTTAAAACCCATGGCCTCAGTTTATGTAAATGATGATGAACATATCACCGAAGAAGACCCGTGTGACGAATCGGACAACAACACCATGGAATTTTACTTTGAACCGATAGAGAAAATACTAACGTGTGACCCAGAATGTCCAAGCGGAGAATTTTGCCGTTGGGGCGAATGCGTCAGTGAACAAATTGAAATCAGTAAATGGCCAACGGATAGCGCCTGTACACAAGATAGTGATTGTGAACCCTGTGGACTTTGTGAGTATAATAGTCTTTGTTATCCTTATAATGGAAAGGAGTGTACAATTAAAACGACAAATGACGGTATATGTCATTGGGGTGAATGCTTACCGAAAGGATGCGATGCTAATACTCCCTGTGCCGGTCTGGGTGAATATTGTGCCAGTCCGAATAGTAGTTGTGAGGAAGCTTTTCCAAGTGGAAAAAGCGGTACGTGCGTAAAAGCGGACTTTAAACCACTTACAGCAGATGGGAAAGAA
>JAZKXP010000012.1:0-9572 GCA_045611665.1 Alphaproteobacteria bacterium
CCTCAAAATGTTGCCAAAGGACAAAATGCGGGGATTAAAGTCGGTAAAAATATGACATTATATCAATGGAAACAGTTTGTTCATGGATTAGAAAGGGTTAATTAAGCCCTACCCTGCATTAAAATTAAAAGAGCCATCTGAGGGCTCTTTTTTATAATCATATTTGATTCATAACCGTTGTAATATTTTACCTGAAAGAATTTTTGAACCATCATGGTCACACACGAATATAGGTGATTTACCATAAAGAGCGGCCCCTTTTTCTTCAATAAATGAGAGTGCCCTTTGAATTTGCGGTGTTTTATCTGACACCGGCAAGCCTTGTGTTCTAACAATAAGTGCCCACAATACATTTTCCTTAACCTGTGGATTATCAAAAAATCCTTTCTGAGGCATAGATATTTAAATAATTTATTCTGGCAGCCAAACTTTTCCAATCTGATATATCAGATATCACCTTATTGATATCTTCTTTTTATTTTGTGATTTACTGTTCATATCACTCACTTCTTGCTCCACGAGAGGTATCAGGCGTAGGTATTTTTTGTTGGTCTGTGATTTTTTGAATTTCTGGAACAGTGGGATGTAACAACTTTTTACATTCATCTATACCTGTTTGCACACGGTGTATATGTTCAGTTATACCTGGAACATACACATCATCTCCTTGTATATCTTCATCTAAGTATGGTTGAATGCTATCCCAAAACGTTTTTCCATAATTTTCAACAGGTTGAACGGTCATATCTTGCACACGAATAATCGGTGTTGGAAATTTTTGTTCTAAATCCTCTGAGCTAATCGGTACAATACTTTTGTCCTCAATCGCTCGATGAATATAGGACCTAACGGCTTGAGAAGTGTCACGTTTTTTTTGTTCAAAATCACTCATAGCCTGTCTCATAATATCAGAATGAGCTAATTCAATCGGCGTATACCCCATTTTATTTGGCATTGATACAGGGGCGCCTTTATTCAACAACACGACGACCAAGGGTTCTAATCCCTCTTTTTGAACGGCCATATGCAAAAGAGTATCCCCGTCCCTATCGGCTTTTTGAACTCGGCAGGTGCCGTTTTCAATCGCTTTAATAATGCCATCTGTTATTTCAGACGTATAATTACAATATTTCATAATGGCAATATATTCCAATGTTTCATCTGGGTCATTTGATGTATCAAGAACTTGCTCTAAGTCTTTATCAAATTCTTCTTCCGTATAAGCCGGCAACTCATCCGTTTGTCGTTTAAAAATAAAACCGACAAATTTTTCAATTCTTTTGACAACTCGTTTAAATAAATTTCCCCTTTTTTCCATAAATATAATCCTTTCTTATCCTCTTTGACGCGTTTCTTTTCTTTTTTTGTTCAAATATGCATTAGCAGTTGATAATTTGCCGTCTCTGATTAATCTGTCTGCCACATAAGATTGCTCATAAACCTCACCATTAAAAAGAAAATTAGAAACTGTTCTTGCTTGCTTGATAATTGGCATATCTTTTAATGAAGATTTATCATCACAAAATTTGGAAAGAGTTTGAGACGCTCTGAAACACATCATTTCAGCATCATCTTTTGACAGGATTTTTTTACCTAATTTTTGTTCGGCATGATTTTTACCTGATTCAATACGAATACTATCTAGTTCAGCCAAAAGCCGGGCTTCATAAACCTTGGGTCTAAAGATGGCACAAAATGTATCTTCTATATATTGAAACAACCGCATTTATTATTCCTTTTATTCTGTTCTTGCCCCACGAGAAGTGTCTTGTGTCGGCGCTTTCTTTTGGTCTGTGATTTTTTGCATACTTGGTAAACCATTTTCGTTTTTTATTTTTGTTTTATGTGGCGAAATAAGATAATCTAATCCGTCATGGCATCCTTTGAGTAAGCCACCCAACACGGCTAAAAGGAAACAAGCTTGTAAAACAGCTACGCCCTTTTTTTTAAGCGTGTTTTTGGTATGTTTTAAAAGAGCTCGCTTAAATTGTTGTATTGTTTCCTTTGAAGCATTTGAATAGTCAACCCAAATAGCATGGTCTTCACCTGTTAATTTAATACCACTTTTAGGGCCACCAACATCTTCAAATGCTTTGCTAACGTCTTCAAATCTCTCAATCGAAAATGAAAGATGTTTTTCTTCTGGCCTCATAATCAACTCCTTTTTTGACTCAAATATACCTTTTTCATACCACATTTTAGGGTATTTTTCAATAAAAAAAATATTGGATACAAGCCTACCAAACAGTCAATACAACGCCCACAATAATAACAGCAAAACAAATTAATTTTTTAACAAGTTCTGAGCGGGTCAGATTTTCTTTAAATCGGCTGCCGAAGAAATAGTATAAAATATATCCATACATTAAGACAAAAATAGGTTGAGTTGACCCCAAGGCCGACTTAACAACAACCGGCAATAATGATAAGGCTAACATACTGGTCAGCGAGGCACTTCTATCCAATACCTCCATAAATACCAACAACTTAAACTTGCGTTTAAAAATATGAAAATCTGATACAATTTCTCGGCGCAATTTCGGAATTAACAACATACTGAGCATAAAAACGTCAGATACCAAAATATAGTAAAAACTAAAACTCAGCCAGTTCATATCATCCAAAGCCTTTTTGGAAATAACACTGCCCAAAACCGTCATAAATGAGGCGCTCAGCATCAAGTAAAAACTGATATCTAAGCGTAATCTATCCGTGCGTTTTAAGTTCAACACCATTGTTGCGGCAATAATCACAAAGAACCCAATGTATTGGATCAGGCTTAATTCTTCACCAACGATATAATAAGCCAATACCGGCATAAAAATACGCCCGAACGAAAACATAGCCGCAATAATGGACACATCCATCCGTTTAAGGGCCAAAAAGTATGGAATTTGATAGCCGACTTCTAAGGCCGCGGACAGAGCAATAATCCACCAAACCTCTGTGGGAAAGGTTAAAACATCTGCCCCACCCCACCAAACAATAAATGGCAAAACCAACAAGTTTGTCAGCCCCAAATAGAAAATAACACTGCTGTTTTTGCGAAATAAGTTATTGGAAACATGAGAATCCAAAATCTGAGAACCTGCCCAAATAAGTGGTGAAAGCAATGCAATAAAAACAGAAAACAGCATCTAACCTCGCTCAAATACCAATACGCGGGTAATACCGCCTAAATCTTTTTCCATAGCCCGCAATATAAATCCATTTTGTGTCATTAAATCGGCCACATCCGTTTCTTGCCCCTGCCCGATTTCAAAAAAGATTTTCGTTTTTTCGTGAACCAGTGGCATCAACGTTTTTGCGAGTTGTCGGTATGCTGCCAAACCGTCCTCACCGCCATCCAAAGCCAACATCGGATCATATTGTTTAACGGCAATATCTAACATATCAATATCGGCCGTTTTAATGTAAGGCGGATTAGAAAGGACAATATCAAATTTTCCCAAATCTTTAGTCCAAGTATTTAACATAATATCTTGTTCTAAAAAGGAAATATTTTTACCGTTTGAGATTTGTTTAGCATTTTCATTTGCAATTTTTAAGGCCGATTCAGACTTATCCAACCCAATCCCACTGGCATTTTTATACGCCATTACGGTTGATACCAACAAACATCCGGATCCCGTTCCAATATCCAAAATACGGATTTTTTCCCCTGTATCCGGAACGTATTTCAGAACACTTTCCACCAACGTTTCCGAATCGGCACGAGGGTCCAGCACATCAGCCGACGTTTTAAAAATATACTTATAAAATCCCTTCTCACCCAGAATTTTGGACAGAGGCTCCCCTAACCTACGGCGGACCAAAATATCATCAACCTCATTATCCGATAGATTTTTGGATGCAATCAAACGAGCCTCATACTTCGGAGCATCCGAAACAGGCCTTAAACGTTCGGTTAATAAGCGTATATCCACCATTATTCGTTTTCCAATAATCTTGCCATTTGGTCTTCGGTCACCAAAGCCTCAATAAATTCATCTAATCCGCTACCGTCCATGACTTCAGCTAATTGATAAGACGTTTTATTGATGCGGTGATCTGTCACACGCCCTTGCGGGAAGTTATACGTTCTGATACGCTCTGAGCGGTCACCACTGCCAACTTGACTTTTACGGTTATCGGAACGTTCCTTATCCAAGGCTTGACGTTGCATATCATACAGGGCTGTTCTGAGCCGAGCCATAGCTTTTTCCTTGTTTTTAAATTGAGATCGTTCTTCTTGACATTCAACGGCAATACCGGTCGGTTTATGCACAATACGAATGGCTGAGTCCGTTTTATTAACGTGCTGACCACCGGCACCCGAGGCACGACACGTCGTGATTTCCAAATCGGCTTCATTAATTTGAACGTCAACTTCGGTTGCTTCCGGCAAAACGGCTACGGTTGCGGCAGATGTATGAACCCGTCCGCCCGATTCGGTTTCCGGCACCCGTTGTACCCGATGGGCCCCCGATTCAAATTTCAATTTGGCAAATACGGCGTTACCGGAAATTTGTGCAACGGCTTCTTTATACCCGCCAAGTCCCGTATCATTTAAAGACAGCGTTTCAAATGTCCATCCTTTAATGGCAGCATAGCGTTCATACATACGGAATAATTCAGCCCCAAATAAGGCGGCCTCTTCTCCACCCGTACCGGCCCGAACCTCCAAAATCACGTTGCGTTCATCGGCTTCATCTTTCGGCAAGAGCAAAATTTGAATTTCACGTTCCAATGCCGGCAATTGTTCTTTTAAAGCATAATATTCTTCAGATGCCATTTCTTTCATCTCTGCGTCCATATCGGCATCATTCATCATTGCTTCGGACTCTTGCAAGTCGGACAGCATTTTTTTATATTTAAGCCCTGCTTGAACAACCGGCTCTAACGAACTGAGTTCTTTTGACAATTTTACAAACGTTTCTCCATCCGGATTTTCGGATAGCAAGGCTGTAATTTCCTCAGATCTGGCAATTAAAGTTTCTAATTTTTGATCAAATTTCATTTTTGTTTTTCCTTATTTATATATAAAATCAGACAGAGTATCCCCTGCCTGATGATATTCAGTTTATCGGCTAATTAAAATTTTCAGGATTTAAAACAATCCCTTCAACCAAAGAGCCTTTGGCACCCAATGTTTTCTTTTTCTTTCCGTTCACATAAACAGTCAAAGCACCGGCATTAGCCGTTGTCAAAGTTAAATCCTGTACAGCCGGAACATTATAACGATCCCCTTTGTATAAGATTTCTTCTAGTATAACTCGTTCCCCCTGCATTACCTTAACCCAGACTTCTTCCGTAGCCACAAAGGATAAAGCACCGATTTGCTTTGTTCCATAAACCTTAGCCGGAGTTAATTTACTCCATAACTTATCTCCAAAACCCGCTTTTTTCATTTGAACGGGTTGTACCGGTTTTGTCACTGTATCTGCAATAATCGGGGCCGATATAACAGGAGACAAATCCGCTGAGTCTAATACCGTATTTGTTTCTTTGGGCTCATTAATTGTTTCAGAAGGAATTTCTGCCGCCTGCTCCCCTTCATTTGTTGGGGTTTCGGGTTCCTTTGCCTCACTGTTTATCTCTGCAATCTCTTCCGTTACAATCGCTTGAGGCGTTTGCGGTATCGTTACCGGTTCAGAACGCATCAGATTAGTGCCGATATACCAGACGAGATACAAAATCACAACAACAGCCAACCCCTTAAAAATAGTACGTCCCGAAGGCATTAAAGTGACATTTTTCGGAATGGGCATTTCCAATGGTTCTTCTTGAATAGACGAAGTTTCGGCATGAAATTTTTCAACCATCTCACCGGCATCTAACTCTAAAAAACGAGCATACGTTCTTAAAAACCCGATACCATACGCCAACCCCGGGAATACGTAATAATGCCCATTTTCCAAGGCTTCCAAATAAATATCACGAATACACAGTTTTTTAGCAATCTGATTAATTGACAGCTTCTTTTTCTCACGCGCTCTGCGAAGAGTCCCCCCCAATGAGGTATCTGTTTCCTCTGCATTTTTGCTTGTTTTCTTTGTCGTTTCCTTAGACAACGTTTCTAAATCTAAATGAACCAATGTTTCCTTTTTTTTACGAGCCATGGCACCCTCTACTGTTATTAAGACATCTTCATCTTCTCTATCATAATCATTTTTTTGCCGTTGTCCAGTATTATTTCGCATATAATCCAAATAAAACAATAATGGCCGCTAATCCCAAGGCCGGACCAAAGGCTCCGGTTCTTTTTCGAACAATACCCGCCCAAACAGCAAAAAAGACAAAGGATAAAACCAATGCAATATTTACCCCTGTATATCCTAACCATGCGCCCAATGCCGTCACCATTTTTACATCCCCCGCCCCAAACTCAGCGGTTTTTAAGCGAAAATGCATCAGCCAAACGGATAGGGTGCATAAAATATATCCAAAAACTGACCCAATAAAACTATCCCACGGAGTTAAAAATCCGGTTGAAACGGCAAATCCAAAACCACAAAATAACAATGGAACCGTAAAAAAATCGGGCAACAAGAAATATTGATGATCAATGGCCATTAACACTCCGGTCGTTACGATAAACAGACCAAACCACGGCAAATAATTCATCCCTAGATACACACCGACACAGGCAAATAATCCAGCCATAATTAATCCCCAGCATACAGAAAAAATGATCATTTTTTGCCACTTATAACGCCACAAAGCATATCTGGGAGAGATTTTATTTTTGGGCATGCGAGGTTTATGCCACAAAAGAGATAAAACCAATCCGGGATCTGCCGGCAAAACTTTACCGAACCGACTGGCCACAACGGGAATCGGCAATCCGCACAAGAAACCTAAAACAGCTATATATATAAGGGTTATGTAAGTCATTTAATATCCTTTGTTTTTATCCGTTATAAATAAAAAAACAAAAAGTCGCAAGATTTTTCTTTTATTTTGTCATAAAAAAAACTATAATGTCAACGTACATTCATAAAAAGGAGTCAAAAATGATACGCGAAGAATTAAAAAAACAACTGATTGAAGCTATGAAAGCAAAAGACGAGAAAAAAACAGCAACTATTCGTTTGGTGAATGCAGCCATTAAGCAAAAGGACATTGAAGCTCGCCCTGCCGGAAAAACAGACGGTATTGATGATGCCGCGGTGCTCAGCTTAATGCAATCCATGATCAAACAACGCAGAGAAAGCATTGATATGTATACAAAAGGCGGCCGAGATGATTTAGCAGCAGCAGAACAAGCGGAAATTGACATCATTCAATCTTTCTTACCTAAACAAATGAGTGAAACCGAAGTGAAAGCCGCTATTTCAGAAATTATAACTCAGACGGGCGCCTCTTCTATTAAAGATATGGGTAAAGTGATGGGAGCGTTACGCGGAAAATATGCCGGACAGATGGATTTTGGAATGGCCTCCGGCTTGATTAAAGAGGCTTTGGCCGGCTAATGAGTATTACCCCCCGTTTTGTGGATGAATTGCGCGAACGACTATCGTTAGCCGATGTAATCGGCAGGCGGGTTAAGCTAACCTCAAAAGGACGGGAATATACGGGATTATGTCCGTTTCACAATGAAAAAACACCTTCTTTTACCGTTAATGAAGATAAAGGTTTCTATCATTGTTTCGGGTGCGGCGCTCACGGAGACATAATCAAATTTGTCATGGATACCGAAAAAATGCCTTTTCCGGAGGCTGTTGAATATCTGGCCAATATGGCGGGGATACAAATGCCGAAACAATCTCCCCGTCAAGAAGCTTATGATAAACGCTACGCCGGATTGGGCGCCATTATGGAAGAAGCATGTCGTTTTTTTCAAGGGCATTTGTTTGGACTGTCAGGGCAAAAAGCACGCTCCTACCTCATTGGTCGAGGAATTTCGGGTGTTGTCGCAAAACAATTCCGATTAGGATATGCGCCACATGGTTCTCAGCTGACAGCCCATCTTCAAGCACGCGGATGTAATATGGACGAGTGTCGCTCTTTAGGGTTAGTCGGACGACGCTCGGATGGTTCTTATTATGATTATTTTTATGATCGCGTTATGTTTCCGATTTTAGACAGACGAAAACGAGTCATCGGATTTGGCGGTCGTATTATGGGAAAAGGCGAGCCGAAATATCTCAATTCACCGGAAACCGCTTTATTCCATAAAGGTGAACAATTATACGCACTTCCGAACGCCATTGAAAGTATACGCAAAGAAAACTGTGCCGTTTTGGTAGAAGGATACATGGATGTCATCGCTCTGCATAGCGCCGGCTTTACAAATGCCGTTGCACCGCTTGGAACGGCATTGACAGAAAACCAAATAAAATTGTTGTGGCAATTTTGTGATGAACCGATTATTTGTTTTGATGGTGACAATGCCGGCAGACGAGCCGCCATCCGTGCTGCCAATCGAGCGCTACCCGTTTTAAAGGCCGGCAAATCGTTACGTTTCGTATGGTTGCCCGATACCTTTGATCCGGATGATATGATTCGAAAAAAATCACCTGAAGCCTTTGCAAAACTGCTGACGACGGCAAAACCCTTACTCTTTGCGCTATGGCATACGTTATTGGACGGACATGTTTACGACACACCGGAAAGAATGGCAAAACTAAAGCAGGATGCTTTAGATATGGCCGCTCAAATCCAAGATGAAGTTGTCCGAGGATACTATGTTAAGGAATTAAAAAAACATCTTTGGCAACTGGAAAAAGGCGGAACGAAAGAAAAAAGGCGTACGCAATCTCATTTAACAACGGTAGTGGTTCCTACCCCCGGTTTGTCTGAAGCTCGAATGATGGTTGCTTATTTAATTTGTTATCCCAAAGTGGCTCAAAAAATTTTAGAAGATTTAAGTACTTTAACTTTGGCGGAAAATGTTCTCAATACAGCCTTACAAACCATCAGCGATTTAATTTTTGACAATCCGGACATTACACCGGAAGAAATAGCCGCTGGGTTACCCAATGACGTTATTCAAGCATTAACCCATGAAATTGAAATGTTAAAAAAATCCCAACGATCCGAAAGACAAGTCGCTGAGGAATTAAGAATTTGGGTTCAAAATGCCCGAATAAAAGCATTGGAGGCAGATATTTCGGCCAAAACAGCACAATTCGAGCAAAATCCCTCTCCTCAAATTTGGGAACAAATTGCTACTTTAAAAAAGGAAATAGAAAACCTACAAGAAAGTGAATAAATTACTTGACAAGTAAAACTTAAAACTATATAATCCTCGTGATTTGTAGTATTTTCCTTGGAAAGAAGGGTTTTTTCGGATGAATTCTATTGCAATAACTGAAGATTTTACAACTGATTCTTCTGAAATCAGTGCCATTGATTCTAAAACACTGATGAAAAAATTGATTGAAAAAGGCAAGGAAAGAGGCTTTCTGTCTATGGCAGAGCTGAAAAAAGCCCTCCCCTCCGAATCACGTAATGACGAATCGTTAGAGTTAATCATATCCTCCTTTACCGATATGGGTATTAATATCGTCGATGGTTCCGAAGACATTACCGATTTAACGGAAAGCATGACCACAGGAACGGCTTTAACCACAACAGAAAGCGAAATG
>JAZKXP010000013.1:0-18436 GCA_045611665.1 Alphaproteobacteria bacterium
TCACAGAACGACATGGCTACGATCCGACTTAATCTGCGGGATAATTCTCCGATAAAGCCTTTTCCCAGTGACGGATGCAGGGCCATCATTTGATACAAGTGATGGCCGGCAACACGAAGAACGCTCGTTTTTTCATGGGCAATATTTTCAAATGGCAAAATAGCCGGCGCAAAAACCGTCGTTTCACCAAAAAACTGACGAGCGGTAAGCTCATGAATAACCGTATCACCGTCCATCACCCGTACCGTTCCGGATAAAATGATATACAAATACCGATTTTGGGTTTTATTGTCCAAAATCACATCGCCGGCTTTATAGGTTTTTTCCTCACACACCGAAATCAAATCAGCCAGCGCCATCTCGGAAGCCTGTTCAAAAATAGGGATATTTTTTAAAATTAATACCTTTTCAAATGTAATGGCCATATCTACCTCCTAACTTTCCAAAATTTTTTCCAAAGATTGACCGGCTAAACAACTGGTCGGCACACGCAACAGTGTTTCATGCAAGACGGCCTCATCTTTTTCAAGCCGTACCAACGCCCAAATAGCCGCCTCCAAAACAATCGGATTTTTATCATTCAGCAGAGCTATCACAGCCATCTTCCCATCTTCGGAACCCAATCTGCGCAAGCAATACAGAGCCGTTGCTTTTATCCAAAACGGCAACTCAAACGGCGGCTTTAACAATAAGGTGCTAACCGCCTTAACGACTGAGCTTTCTAAAACAACTTTTTCTTCGGCTTTTTCTTTGTTTTCTATCGGCAACAACGCCACCGGTTTAATTTTACGATACAATCGATGCGGCAGAAAATCTTGAATAACACCCAACGCCGTTTCATATTGCTCTGTGCGCTCACCCAACAAAACGGTAATGGCTTTAACAAATAACGGATGCGGTTTTAACAACTGCAACTGTAATAAAATTAACTCCCGCGTATCTTTCACATCTTCTATCAAAGCACGACGTAAAAACAGTAATGACTCTTCGGTTTCATGCGTTGGCGCTTGAGTATGATGACGAATAAAATCCAACTCAAAGTGCAACCGTTTTAAATCTTTTTGCAACGCTTTATTTAACAGAACCTTTTTGCCTTTATGTATCCAAACAATACCGGAGTTAATCAAAGCTTCCATAATATTTTTACGTAATTTTTGATTGTCTGCCGCCATCGCTCTGAGCAAAATTTGTTTTCCTTCTCCGCTGGGCAGACGGTCTAAGAATAAAATCAAAATCTTTTGACGATAGGCCGGAACAAAAGAACTGTGAAGCATTTTTTCCAACGGAGGAAAAGCCCGTTTTCCGTACATTTGTAAAGCCACTAATGCCGTTTCTTGTAAATCGGTATCATCCAACGCATCAAAAACGGCTCCTAATAATTGGGGATGACGCATGGCGCCGGCCGTCAACAAAGCTTGTCTCGCCACATCCGGATTCGGATGCTTCATCAACGGATCAACCAACCGAACCAATCCGGCCAAGGGAGCTTGCTCAATAATCTCGAGCGCCTCAATATTTTCTTTTTCCACTTTAGAAAATGCCAAAGACTGCAGGGTATCCATGGCCATCAAAGCATAATCTCCGCCAATTTTTAAACATCCTCTCAACACACCTCCACGTAACGTTTCATCCGATAAATAACGCATATATTTATCCGGTCGTTGTCCTTTGTCATAATCATAACACATAATCAAACTCAGCGCATATCTTTGAACGGCAGGAGACACATCTTTTTGCATAACGTTTTCTATTGTCTTATAGAAAAAACCCATCTGATAGCGTTCAATCCGACTGAGAGCAAACAAACGTACCGTTTCGGATGAATGCCTCAATAATTTAACCAGATTTTTATCAAAAGCCGGATGTTTGGAAATACCCAAAATGCGCATAAAGTAAATCACATCATTCGCTTTATCCGATTTTAAATGCTCCATAATGTAGGATAAAACACGACGTTGAGATAAAATTAACGGACCGCCTCGCCATTGACGACGCCGAAAAGATTCCAATAAAATATCGGAATACAGATAGATTAAACGAACGGCTAAAACCGTTAAGAGTAAACCACATAATTGTAATGTGATACCGATTGCAACCGCACTGTCGGTATAAAATAAAAAGACACCGGAAAACAACAGACCAAGCGGTTCAACCCACACTGTCCGAACCCATTTGATACGCTTTGTTTGTCCAATCGCCAAGGGTTTAAGCAACATGGTAAAAAATAAAGACAAATAAAAATAACTGCTGATCATTAACACAACCCAAGAGGCTATCAACAACCCGAATGAATCAATTAAAACGCCGGTTCCGGCCAACAAAAAGGACCCACATAAAGCCATAATTCCCATAACAACAATGTGCAGATACCGCGTACGATACAAGATAATCATAATGGCGATACCGACGCCGCCAAACAAGCCCCATAAATACCCCAGTGTCGTCAAAACAGACCCGTGTGCAATTAAGGATTCGTATAGAGCATATAACAAAATGCCTTTGGCACCCATATACAAAAAGGCATATCCAAGCAGACCCCGAACCAATTTCAGACCGGCTACATCTTGCGCTCCACCGGTTTTTTGAACGAAAGTTTCACTGGGAATGGGACTCAAATACGTTAAAATTTTTAAAGACGCTACAAAAAGTATCATTAAGATTAAGGTACTGATCATGGCATCTAAAATCGTTTGCATACCAAAGGATAACACAGCACCTGACACGGCAAATCCCATTAAATCCGCACATAAAACAGCAATAAACTTTCTGGATTCTAACTGTATCGGAATAAAACGCCCTGCTACCGACCAAAATGCCGCGTTAAAAAGTCCAAAAGCACCGACATTAAATAAAAACATCAAATTTAAAACATAAAAATCAGGGGATTGCATCCAAAGACTTAAACCCGACAAGGCCAACAAAGCCAAGGCGCAAACCGGTACCGTTCCATATCCATGGCGACGGATAAAAATCAATCCATAAGCACCGACACCGGATAAAATAAAAGAAGCCATAATATAATCAAACGGTAAGTATGTCAGACCTAGTTCAGTCAAATAAGAGGTCATAACCACAGCATCTAAAAAAGCCAATCCGGATGACTTAATAAAAGCCGCGCCCATCAATCCCAACAACAAAAACAACTGAGTTAAAGGCATTGTAAGTGTTTTAGATACCAATGACTTAATAGAGTCCATCTACTCTTCTCCCAACAACGAATCGGCATATTGCCGTGCCGTAAAATCATGCAAATCTTCTGCGCGTTCCCCCACACCGATGGCATGAATGGGCAATCCAAATTCTTTTGCTAAAGCCAATAAAATACCACCCTTGGCCGTTCCATCCAACTTTGTCAAAATTAATCCCGTTAACCCGACACACTCTTTAAAAGCTTTAACCTGAGCGACACCGTTCTGACCAACAGTGGCATCCAATACCAATACGGCAGAATGTGGCGCCGCATTATCTGCTTTTTTCATCACACGCACAATTTTACCGAGTTCATTCATCAAATCCGTTTTATTATGTAATCGACCGGCTGTATCCACAAACAAAATATCATCATTATCTGCCACAGCTCCCTTCATCGCATCAAAAACCAATCCGGCGGCATCTGCACCGGATTTAGCGGCATAAACCTTACACCCAATGCGTCGTCCCCATTCTTGTAATTGTTCGGTTGCACCGGCCCGAAATGTATCCGCGGCGGCAAAGGAAACCTGATACCCTAACATTTTGTAATATTGACCGAGTTTCCCGATAGTGGTTGTTTTTCCGGCACCGTTCACACCCGTCATTAATACCACAAACGGACGTTTTGTTTTATCAATTTCTAACGGCTTTGCCACAGGGGTTAACCGCTTTTCAATTTCTTCCCGAACATAATTTTTTAATTCATCCATAGTCTCGGGACGTTTTTTTTGAAGGGTTGTTATCATCTCATCCGTAACGGCATACCCGACATCGGCCCGCAACAGAGATTCTTCCAACTCTTCCAACGAATTAAAATCAACTTTCGTTAATTTAAAAACAGCGGCCGTTTTTTTCATTCCCTTTTTTAAATTATCCAACCAGCCCATTTTCATTCCTTCCTTTAATTTTAATATCAATAATATCCCCGACGTTGGCCGGTGCGTCAAAAAACACTTTTAAATAATTATTGCTGAGCCCTTCCCCCTGTTTTTCCACCAAAACGGACACTGTCCGACCGATTTGCACCTCCAACAAAGCATCCATTTTTAATTTTCCGAACTCTCTGAGCCTTCTGGCTCTGTCCTTGCGAATTTCTTTGGGCAGTTGAGGCATTTTTGCCGCCGGAGTTCCTTCTCGTTCCGAATACGGAAAAACGTGCAAGTGGGTGATATCGGCCTCAGCGACCAAATCTAACGTATTTTGAAATTGAACTTCCGTTTCGGTCGGAAAGCCGGTAATAAAATCTGCTCCAAAAACAATATCCGGACGTTTTTCTCTGATTTTTTTTGCAAACTCAATCACATCTTGACGGCGATGACGGCGTCCCATACGTTTTAAAATCAAATTATCACCCGATTGAACAGACAAGTGCAAGTGAGGCATTAACCGCTTATCAGAGGCCATTAACTCAATAAACTCATCGTCCAATCTGGCGGGATCCAAAGACCCGAACCGCAATCGTTTTAATCCATCAACTTCGCTCAATAATCGCCGAACCAGTTCACAAAAACCAAAAGGATAAGCCGCCAAATCCACACCGGTTAAAATCAGTTCTTGATAGCCGTTTTGCACAAATTCTTTTGCCTGAGCAATAATGGTATCAGGCGTTAACCCCTTATTTTCACCCCGTATCTGAGACACGACACAAAATGTACACGCATTATCACACCCTTGTTGAATTTGCAAAAATGCCTTTGTTTTTCCGTCAAAATCCGACACGACCGGCACATCAACCTCTACACTATTTCTATCCATCGGCTCGGCCATGATTTTATCGGTTCCAAGTAGTGCAGAACGCACCAATTTTTCACGATTACCCAGAACTCTGTCCACCTCAGGCATTTTGGCATAAACGTCCGGATGTAATTGCGCCGCACATCCGGCCACATAAATTTTAGCTTCAGGATTTTCCCGTTTTGCCCGCCGAATTGCCTGACGTACTTGACGTTCGGCCTCCCCTGTTACGGCACAGGTATTAAATAAAATAACATCAGGCAAGGCATCCGCCGCCAACTTTTCCATAGCGGCTGATTCAAAAATATTTAAACGACATCCGAATGTAATAACTTTCATTTTTTATGTTTTTTACCCTTTTGAATATCCATCTGAATAATATGAATATTTTTAAAATGAGAGACGCGCACTTTTTTGATGTGTCTGTCATCCACATCTGTTACTTGGAACTTAATACCGGACGGATGAGAAATTGTTTCCCCACGATGAGGCAAACGACCGGCATGATGGAAAACCAATCCGCCAACCGTATCAATACCGGCATCCTTATCCGCAGGCAGTAAAAACGGTCCGGTCATATCTTCCAAATCCTCTATATAAACACGAGCATCGGCTTCAATTAAATCACTGTTGATCTGTTTCAACCGTAAAGCTTCATCCAACGCATCATGTTCATCTTCAATTTCACCGACAATTTCTTCCAATAAATCTTCCAAAGTAATCAAACCGTCTGTTCCGCCGAATTCATCAATAACAACCGCCATCTGAGCCCGTTTCGCTTGCATTTCTCTAAGCAAATCCAACGCTCGGATTGCCGGTGGCACAAATAAAACAGCAGTGCTCATAATCTCATCTATTTTTAACTCTTTACCATTAAACATCGCACATAATAAATCTTTCACATGCACGATACCGACAATATTATCCAATGTTTTGTCATACACCGGCATACGGGTAAATTTATCCCGAATGACCAATTTTTTAAGTTCATCAACCGTAGCGGTTAAGGCTATTCCGGCAATATCAATGCGCGGTATCATTACCTGATTAGCTCGTACATCACGTAACCTGAATAAATTTTTAAGCAACAACAATTCATCTTGATTGATGAGCAATTCATCACCCCGCTCTTCCCGTTCATCCATAATCCCTTCGATGGTTTCCAAAACCTGTTCTTCTTCGGGGTGTTTTACAATAAGTGATTTTAATCTGTGTACAAAACTCATTTGCGTTCCTCATACGGATTTTGATATCCCAATTGTTTCATAATCTTAATTTCTTTGGCCTCCATTTTATCGGCCTGCTTATCCGTCAAGTGATCTTCACCCAACAAATGCAATATTCCGTGTACCAATAAATGGGCCAAATGCTCAGAAAAACTTTTTTCTTGTTCGGTTGCCTCTTTCAGCACCGTTTCATAAGCCACAATAATATCACCGGCAACAAAAGGCTGTCCCTTAATCGGTTTCATACCCGTTTCAAAGGATAACACATTCGTCGGTTTATCTTTGCCGCGATAATCCCGATTCAGTATTTGCACAAAATGATTATCTGCCAACACAACGGACACTTCCGCCGGTGTATAAGCTTTCATATAATCCCAAGCGGTAACAATAATATGACGACAGAATTTTTTTAAGAATATTTTTTTCAGATAATACCGTTTATCGGACACCTGTATATCAATCTGAAGCATTATTTATTTGTCTCCACATGAACGGCATTAGCCTTTTCATAAGCCTTTACAATTTTGGAAACAAGACCATGACGAACGACGTCTTTGTCTGTAAAGGAAACAAAGGCAATTTCCGGTACGTTTTGCAAAATACGAACGGCTTCGACCAAACCGGAGGTTGTCCCTCTTGGCAAGTCGGTTTGCGTTAAATCGCCATTGATAATCATACGGGACCCTTCACCCAAACGTGTCAAAAACATTTTCATTTGCATCGGTGTGGTATTTTGGGCTTCATCCAAAATAACGGCGGCATGACTTAACGTCCTTCCCCGCATATAGGCAAGTGGTGCCACCTCAATTTCACCAAATTCCATTTTTTTATCCACGATTTCTTTAGGCAACATATCATACAAAGCATCATACAGCGGGCGCAAGTACGGATCAATTTTTTCCTTTAAATCCCCGGGCAAAAACCCTAAATTTTCACCGGCTTCCACCGCAGGACGAGTCAAAATGATTTTATCCACTTTGCCCTCTAACATCAAACTGACAGCCTTAGCCACCGCCAAAAATGTCTTACCCGTGCCCGCTGGTCCCAATCCAAATACCATTTCATGTGCATTCATTGCTTCAATAAATTTCCCTTGATTTTCGGTGCGCGGATTAATATGGCGTTTTTTGGTTTTGAGCGTCAACGGTGAAGATTGTGTTTCTTCCGCCACAAATTGAGGATTATTGTTTAAATCGTATTTCATAAGTTATCCTTTCATACTGCTATCCTTTAATTATACCATATTTAAATGCCCTTGGCAAGGATGTTTAACTTACCTGTCAAACTGGTGGCTGTTGCACCAGTCATTTCAACGTTGACAATTTGCCCAAACAACGTTTCATCTGCAGTCACATGAGTTGGTTGCAAATAGGGTGTATAGCCTAGCAACTGGCCCTTTTGACGGCCTTTTTCGGCCAATAATACAGGTAACTCTTTCCCAATTGTATTTAAATTAAAGGATTTTTGTTGGCTGAGTAACAATTCTTGTAACCTGGTTAACCGTTCGGTTTTAACGGATTCGGGCACTTGATTTTTCATCAAACTGGCCGGAGTTCCAGGACGCGCCGAATATTTAAACGAAAATGATGAAGCATAGCCAACTTGTTCCACCAAACGCATCGTGGCTTCAAAATCTTCATCTGTTTCCCCGGGGAACCCGACAATAAAATCAGAGGAAATTGCAATATCGGGACGAACTTCACGAAAACGGCGCACAATATCCAAATATTCCTCGGCCGTATATTGACGGTTCATTGCCTTTAAAATTGCATTAGATCCAGCCTGTACCGGCAAATGCACATACGGCATTAAATTTTCCAACTCACCATGCGTGCGAATCAAACTGTCATTCATTTTGGACGGATAAGAGGTCGTATATCTGAGCCGTTCCAATCCGTCAATTTTAGCGACCTCTCGGATTAAATCACCGAAATCGGCTTCATCGCCGGTCAACCCCGCACCGTGCCAACAATTGACATTTTGCCCAAGCAACATAATTTCTTTAGCTCCCGTTTCCACCAAATGACGAGCTTCATCCAAAATTTCACGCATACTGCGAGAATACTCACACCCTCTGGTGTACGGTACCACACAGTACGAACAAAACTTATCGCATCCTTCTTGTATCGCAACAAAAGCGGTCGGTCCATTGGCATCATGTTTCGGTAAATAATCAAATTTAGACTCTGCCGGAAAATCTGCCACCAAAACACGGCCTTTTTTACGGTCATATTTTGCCACTAATTCGGGTAACAAATGGTAATTTTGAGGACCAACGGCAATATCGACACCATGCATGCGACTGAGCAGTTCTGCTCCTTCGGCCTGAACCACACAACCGGCCACAATAATCAGCGTACTTTTTCCCTCTTCGGCTCGTTTTTGTTTAAAGGCATTTAAACGACCGACTTCGGAATATAATTTATCGGCGGCCTTTTCGCGAATGTGACATGTGTTTAACAATATGATGTCGGCCTCTTCCGGTTTTTGTGTTGCCTCATATCCTTGCAATTTTAAGGCAGCTTGTATTCTGGCAGAATCATATACATTCATCTGACATCCAAATGTTTTAATAAACAATTTTTTCATCGAGGTTATTTTTCCTTATATGCTTTGATATCTTTTTTTAATTTTTCCACTGCCTGCTGACGACTAAAAGCATCGGCCCTCCCGACTTTCGGTTTAACCGTATTTTCAAACTTTTGATATTCGGCAGGCGAATAAATTTCCCGAGCGGCTTCAAACATCTTTTTTTGTTTCCATGAAGACGCCTCTTTCAAAATTTCTTGTTTTTTTTCTTTAGAAATAACGTAATTTTTCAGCAATCCGCCGGCAACGGTTCCGGTTAAATCTTCGGACGCATAAAACCATTTTTGTTCCGGTTTTTCGGCCGCCAACATTAACAAGGTGTACGGATGTAAAATACTCCCGTCAAAAACAGCATTTTTTGATTGTTTCATAAAATAAGATATTTTTTCCAAATACTCCTTTAATTGGGCACGATCGGCATCATTTTCATCCATTTTCAGTAATTGTTTTGCTAAGGCAATCTGCGAGGACGCATTCCCGTTTTCAGCCGACAAATGGTAAAACAATAATCCGCGTTGGACGTTTTTAGGAACACCATTTTCACCATTTAAATAGGAGTGACCTAAAAAGGCTTGAACAAAATCATTATTTTCCCCCAAAGCACATTGTTCAAAGAACGCTATTCTTTTGGGAGAAAAAGCCTCGGCCACAATCACATCACAAAGCGACGCCTGCCCTACAGAAGCGTACAACAAAATCAAAAGAAAAATATATCTCATCGATTTTCCTTTACTGTTACGTTAATTTTAGACACCAATCCTGTCGGTACATCGGATAAATCATAAAAGAAAAATTCTTCTCCATAGCGTTCTAAAACAGTCTGAGCATAGGGCAAATCTCGGACACCTAATACCGTACCATTGGCATCAAACAATTGGACTTGAAGCGGTGGCATTTTTAATTTTTCTCCCGTTAAATTAGACACCACACCTTGGACAAATAAACGCGGAGCGGTTGCATTTTCCTGATCATATTTAAAAGATACATCGTGCACTTTTACTTTCGTCGCATCAATACCATCAAATACAAGTTCAGAGTGTGTCGCCACAACCCCATCCGCAACCATCGCCAAGGGAATTTCTTCTAAAATAATTTCCTCCTCACTGTCAGCGACAGACACATCCGACCGTGTATCAGATGAAAGCGTCGGAGCCTGTGCGGGAGCAGATATCGGCATAGCGGCCGCCTTTTCACCATCACCGGCCCCTGCCTCTTTAACATCGCCCTGTGTCGCATCAAACATCACCGAAGGCTTTTGAGCTTGTTTTTGTACCGTATTTATTCCCTCTCCTTCAACCGGCAAAATACGATCTTTTATTTGATTGGCACCAGAGTGTTGAGGCTGTTTTGTCTCTATATCCGCTTGAACCACAGGAGGCACTTCAAATTGTTTTTCCGGAACACTTAAAACCTGTGTTTCATCAATTTCAGGCAGTTGATTTACCGTTATATCTTTTTGATTTTCAGACGTGACCGGATACAAAATCGTTCCGTTTTTCAACGCCTCATCAGACATCTGAGAGGAGGAAGACGCCGTCAATAAAGTCAAGGCTTTTTGCACCTGAGGATATTGTTTTAAAAGAGCCGTTCGATTGAGCCACACATAGGCACAAATACCGACCAATGTAAAAATAATCATCATAACCAGAAAATAGAAAATTTTTCTGCCACGACTAGGCGGCGTCTCACTGACCGGTCTGAACTCTTCGGGCAAAATGGCACTGCTTTGCGGTGAAAAATCCATCGAAATGGTATCCGTAGAGGCAGTCAACTGTGTCTCCAAAACAGGGTGGTGCACCGCCTCCAAGGGGGTAATAACGGGCGGTTGAATGGTATTTTGATTGTTTTCTTCGTCATCAAAATGTACCCGTTCTTCAAACCGATTACCACACGCAGAGCATTGAAAAACTTGAAGTTCTTCCTTAAATTTTGTTTCATCAACCTGATATTGGGCAAAACATTTTGGACATATAATTAACATTTGTCTTTTCCTTTTCAAAAAAATAGTGTAAACATAATATATATGATTTAACATAAAGATACAACAAAAAACAAATTAAAAGGATAAATTGTGCCAAACGAAACAAAATTATCGGTACCGGTTGCAGAATTTAACGGCGTTTCTTTGCGCTATGGAACGGGACCGGAAGTATTAAAAGATATTCAGTTTACCTTAAATCCGGGATCATTCCATTTCATGACCGGGGAAAGCGGAGCGGGAAAAAGCTCGCTGCTCAGTATGCTGTACCTGAATTTATTACCGACACGCGGTCGAGTGCGCCTATTCGGACATGCCGTAGATACATTGTCACGGGCGGGAAAGGCCAAAATGAGACGACAAATCGGTGTTGTTTTTCAAGATTTTCGTTTGCTGAATCATTTAACGGCATTTGACAACGTCGCCCTTCCACTCAGAATCGCCGGCGTCAAAGAAAATGAAATCAAAAGACATGTCAGCGAAATGTTAGCTTGGGTCGGATTGGAAAAACAAATGAAAACGTTGCCTCCTCAACTGTCCGGTGGTGAAAAACAACGTGTTGCCATTGCTCGAGCCGTTATCAATCGCCCCCGTATTTTATTGGCGGATGAACCAACCGGTAACGTAGATGACGCAATGGCCAAAAGATTATTACATTTATTTTTGGAACTGAACAAATTGGGAACCACAGTCGTTATTGCCACCCATAATGCACCGTTAATTAAGCACTTCGGTTTTCCGCAATTGCATTTAGAACATGGACGGTTACAGGTTATTGAACCGACAAATAAATATGCCGATATGGCGTCAAAATTATTTAAACGAGGGGAATAATTATGGCTAAACATTCCGATATTCCGTTTTCAAAAGATCCATCCCGTTTGTTTTTACCATGGATCAGCATGTTGATGATTTTTATTGCGTCATTAACGCTGGCCGGTGGATTAACCGCTTACCAAGCGTTATCGCATTGGAATAAAAATGTATCCGGTTCTATCACCGTACAAATCCCCGTTGTCAATGAAAAAGGGGAAGCTCGCACGGAAAATGTTGCCTCGGATATTGAGCAAGCTTTAACCATTTTACGTACATCGTCCGGTATTCTCGGGGCAAAAGTGGTAGAAGAAGAACAAATGCGCCGTTTAATGACACCTTGGTTGGGGGACAAAGCCGATTTAAATGCCCTTCCTCTGCCCAAAGTTATTGACGTAACCGTGGATGCAAATAATCCACCAAACACCGAAGAATTAAAAACCGATTTGGCGGAAGCCGTTCCGTATGCCGTTTTAGACACGCATCGTCTCTGGTTAGACGGACTCATCACCATGGCGAACGGTTTTATGAAATTGACGGTTTTCATTTTGTTGTTATTAATCGTGACAACGGCCTTTACGGTGACATATTCGGCAAAGACCAGTTTATCCGTTCATAAAAAGGTTATCCGTTTGGTTCATATGATGGGGGCGAATGATTGGTATATTGCGTGGCAATATGCGGCCCGTATTTTCAAACTGACATTGATTGGCGGTATTGCAGGATTAGTAGTATCATTACCCGTTATTTTAGGAGTCGGATACTTTTTCGAAACACTCAGATCCGATTTTAATTGCACCGCAACTCATCTGTTAAGTACGATTTTAATTTGTACACCGTTTTTGTTTGCGATATTGGCCTTTGTCACAACCTTACAAACCGTTTTAAATACCTTAAAAAGAATGCTGTAATATGAAACAACTCATTAACCATCTGTGCTTATATGCCATTTTACTGACCTTTGTCGGATGGTTATTGGGTTTTTGTGCGTTTACATTATATGCTTTAAGTTTCAAATTGACCGCCAATCAATCGGCCGAAGCCGTCGTGGCATTAACGGGCGGGACGGACCGAATCGAAACAGCCATTCGATTATTAAAGGAAAAAGAGGCCGACTATTTACTGATTTCCGGGGTTAATAAACAGGTTCGCCCCAACGAAATTTTACGCAAAGCGCCTCCTCATCTGACAGAAAAAATTACGCTGGGATATTTGGCTGAAACAACGGCAGAAAATGCTTTGGAAACGGTCAATTGGATAAAAAATAAAAATATTAAGTCCATATTATTGGTTACCAGTTTTTACCACATGCCACGCAGTATTTTTGAAATTTTAAAACACACACCAAATTTAACCATTATCCCCTACCCTGTTTTTCCGAAATCCTTTAATAATTCGGTAGATTGGATAAAAACACGATATGCTTGGTTATTGTTTATCGAGTATCATAAATTTATTATTGTTCATTTAAAATATTTATTTTTTGAAAGGTCTAATGCATGAAAAATTCCCTCCAATGGTTCCGTTCATTTTTATTCACGGTTGTGTTTTATCTCATCACCTTAATCATGAGTATTATTTTCATTCCCACACTGTTATTACCACGCAAATGGGCTTTGTGTTTTCCGATTTGCTGGACGTGGTTAACCCCTAAATTATTACATTTCTTTTGCGGTGTAAAAGTGGAATTTAAAGGCCTTGAAAACTTGCCGAAAAAAAATGGTTATATGATTGCCTGTAAACATCAATCCGCTTTGGAAACATTGCTGTTTCATGCCATTGTTCCAAATACATTTTATGTATTAAAACGTGAATTAGTCTTAATTCCGATTGCGGGATTATACGCCCCCAAAACGGGCTGTGTTGCCATTAACCGCAAAGGCGGCGGAACGGCTATGCGTAAAATGTTAAATACCGTTCAAAAAAATCTGGCCAAAGGCATGAACTTAATTATTTTCCCGGAAGGGACCAGAACAAAACCGGGAGAACAAAAACCATACAGCCCGGGTGTAGCCTTATTGTATGAACAATGCGATGCCCCCATTGTACCGGTCGCGCTCAACACGGGATATTGTTGGCCGAAAAATCAAATGAGAAAAATCCCCGGCACTGTGACAATTGAATTTTTGCCTCCAATGCCGGCAGGATTACACCGTCGAGCCTTTTTAAGCGAACTGCAAGACCGTATTGAAGAAGCTTGCGAAAAATTACCTGATCCGTTTGGAGGGAAATAATGCTGGAATCCAAAACCGCTGTCGGAATTTATACAGACGCCGCATTATCGGGAGTGGATGTGTGTTTGTTAAGCACAGACGGATTGGATTTATTTTCAAAACCGATTGCCATTTCCAGACCGTATGATCCGGACCTGAGAACAGAATTGGCGGCACTCAAAACAATGGCGGATTTTTCCGATAGCAAAAAATTAACGTCTTTGGAAGAAAAAATTACCGCCCATATCATCAGTGCCATTAAGGAGTTATTAGCGCTGGGATGGCATGATTATCCTAAAGTGGATATTATCGGATTATCGGGTCAAACCGTTTATCACGATGCGCTGCATAAAATCAATATTTCATTGGCGGATGCCGATAAAATAGCGAATACCTTTGGCGTTCCCGTTATTAATCGTTTTATTCAATCGGACTTAGCCGCCGGCGGTAAAGGTGGCCCGTTGTTGGCCTCGTTTTATGAAGTGCTGACAAAAGATATGCCTAAACCTTTGGCTGTTGTCGCATTAGGCGGCATTACCGCCTTAACCTATATCGGCGGAATCGGAGAGTTAATGAGCTTTCACGTCGGCCCCGGTAACATTTTATTAGATACTTGGATACAAAAACGATATGGGCAAGAAATGGACTATGACGGTTTATTCGGTGCCAAAGGGCAAGTTGATGAACGGTTATTAAAGGTGTTAATGCGACATGAATTTTTGGATCAAAAGCCACCTAAAACGACCGACAGAAACGCCTTTAATGATTTAATGCGACAAGTGGAAGGGTCCAGCCCCGAAGACGGCGCCGCCACATTGACAGCCTTTATCGGAGAAGCATTGGCTGAGGCTATTAAATTTTTACCCACAAAACCGGAAATTTTAATATTAACAGGGGGCGGCACATTTAATCCGACCTTAGTATTGGATATAAAAAAACGATTGCCACATATCCGCGTAGAAACAGCCACCGAATTTGGATGGGATAAAAATACGCTGTCGGCTTGGGGATATGGCTTTTTGGCCGTACGGTCCTTGTTCGGATTACCGATTTCTTACCCTGCCACCACCGGCGTTTCAGAACCCGTCAGCGGTGGATTAATACATATGCCCGAAAAATAAAAACAGCACCGATTAAGATGCTGTTTTTTTGTTGAACGGAATTCAGATCGAAAAACTACTTACACACGGCGTAGGTGTGGTGATGACTATATGAACTATTGCGATTCGCGGAAAAGTTAATCCGCCCCTCATCCATGTTTACACTGTATGCACTGCAAGACTCATGGATTGTACTTGTCCAAATGGCTATCAGAGCATTGTTACCCCAGCCTTTTTCATACAATGCTTTATTTAAGGCTGTATACGGGGTATCACAACAAGACTCCTCACTTGTACTGTCAAAATCCTCTACTAAATCATATACACTTAACAATTTCTTATTCCCAAGTGCTTTACATGCCGATACGGCATCCCACCAAGTCATGGGATCATTTGAGATATAATACGTGGTATTGTCTATATCTACCGTTCTAAATTGAGGCTCAGCTTCTACACAATTACCACTAGGGGTCGGATGTTCACAACTGTCCTTTGTATCCGCACAATAATAACCTTTACCACAATTACAAGTTGTGTCGGGTTCGCAAGTGCCACTGATACACCAACCTGTTTTATTGTCATTCGTTGTGCATTTCATTTCATAATCATCGGCTGTCCCACATGTTTCAGTTGTGGCATCACATTTTTGACAGATGCCACAGACTGAGCTACCACATTGTTCGCCAGTTTCTCCGCCTGTGCCACCAGAAGCATTGCTACCCCCAGCAAAATAAAATGTCATTGTGTTATTATCACTGCAACTATCTTTAGACGTTGCAACACTGCCATTAATATCAATTTGAACGGCCGTATTACTGAGGCCCTCAAACACCATTTGACACACCGATTTCGGCAGTTTTTTAGTGGTACCAATATCAAACATAACAAGTCCATCATCTGAATATGCCGGATTGGAAAAATCATAAATACTATCTTCGTTTTCCCATTCGGACAAAGATAATGTTGTACGACCTTGGCTGGCTTGTGTGATTAAATCAACTGTACGCAGTGAAATATCTCGCATTGTTTGATTGCAACGATATTTATCCATACCATAGGAATACCCTGCGATTGCGCCGACGGATAATACACCGATAATTGCGAGTGTTCCCAGCATTTCTACCATTGACCGACCGGATTCATATTGTAAATTTTTTGTCATTACTGTACTCCTTAATTTTTGTATAACAAAAAAATCGCCGTGATGAGTGGCGACTGGAAGTTCGTAACTATTTTCTTATGAGTATAGTGCGGCGTATTCACCGCAAATGGCTTATTCGGCCGCCTTCCAGCCAATGCCGGAAAGCATATTTATATCCATAAACTGGACACATAAGAAAAGAGGTTACGACACCCCAAGACGCTCATCATACGCCTCGAGTTCCAACATAACAAAATAATAATCCGATGTCTATAATAAAATAAAAAAAGAGGAAAATTATTCCCCTTTAATCTTGTTTATCGGAACGGTCCGTCAAATGCCCCGTATAAAAATACAGCACATCAAAAAATCTTGGCAATTTTAAAATAACCCGATATGAATACCTATCCAAAATTTGATATTCGTTTTGGGCCCCATAGTACACAATTAACTCCTCGGGTGCTTGTCCGATAACCAATTTTTTCTTGAGTAATGGATTTTGCGCTTGTTCTTCATAACTTTGTAACAATCCAGTATGTTTAAAAGCACCGTTATCCCGTTCATGTTCATTCAAAGAATACAGTTCCAATCCACACCAGCTGAGTCCATCCGTCATTGTTAAAAAGGTGGCATAATCCATCGGAATTTGAGGCAAATCCGCTTTACGCAAAACGACCGACGCTTGTTGCACCTTAACCATTTCCACACCGGGAAACATCACAGCGTAATCATGGTACATTCTTTTCAAAAGTTGTTTTAACAATTTCATTTTATCGCCCCGGCATAGACTTAATCATCAAATCTTTCAGTGCCGCTTGTGTAAAGCCGGCAACCGTACTACGGTCTTGTTTATTCTTACCGCCCGATCCCGTATAATCGGACGATGGAATATATACTTTTCCAACCGGAACAGGCACATACAATTGGCGTGGGCGCACAGACCCTTCGACCCCGACAAGCTGTTGATCGACATAAGCGTGTATCAAATCATGATAAGGATGCGTCTGCATAAACACCATATTATTAAAATCTACCCGACCGCCATATTCTAACGGATATTTTAAATGCACCGTATAATTTTCTGGCAAATTCCCTTTTTTAATATGGAAAACGCCTTCATCCGTTACACCGGCGGCGCGTAAATCATTGGCATAATTATACCCCAGCAATTTTAAAAAATCGCGCATGGATTTTCTGAAAAAAGATCGTTGCTCTACCAAATCATCAGAAGACAAATTAAAGTATCCGACCGCCATCAAATCCATCCCCGGAAAATTCATTTCTTTAAACAGCTTTTCCCAAAACTCCTGAGGTTGTTCCTCGGGTTCCGAAAACGGTGTTTCAGATGACAAATCCTGCGACCGCAAAAAGGCCTCTAACTCTTTTTGAAAATCAACAGAATCCGATGGCATTAACTCATCCGTCATTAGGCAGCCCCTTCAAATTCTTCTTCAAATTCGGCCAATTCCCCTTTCATCAGGATTTTTAAGGCTTGTAAATCGGTTTCTTCACGTTGGGCCACAATCCAATAAGGAACAAATGGCGCCGTCGGCATTGAACATTTTTTCTTCATTTTCTTATCCAAATACCACCGCGGTGCATCGGCCAAAATCGGACGATTTAAGAACCCTTGGAATAATACATACTGTTTCAACATATCCAAACTCATCATATCCGAAGCACCGACCACATTAGAGCTTTGTAAAGATCTGGAAATATTGGCGGCAAATGGATTGGTTTGTTGTGAAAATCCTTCTGTTCTTGATGAACTGGCAACTTCAATCGTTTTAGCCCCAATCATCTTACTGAAACGTTCAGCCGTTTGTTCGTTATTTTGAGCCAAAATCACCTTAGCCGCCGTCGTTGTAATAATCGTTTCCAAATCATCTTTACCGTATTGACCGGAAATCTGACCTAAATCTTGCCCAATCAGCAAGTAAGAAACTTTTTGACCACGTCCCACGGCCGGCCCGTCTTTTACGGCCGCCAATTTCGGCATTTGAGGGAACTCGTCAAGCACAAATAATACAGGGAAAGGACCGGCCTTTTCACCTTTATTATTCACAAAATTCGGCGGATTGGAAATAAGATATGAACTCATCAATTCCACAAATGTTCCCGTAATTAAGTTGAGTGTTCTGGCATCAACTTGGTTCACGGACAAATAAACGGAAATCGGTTTCATCTCACCCGTAATCGGATCCCGCATACCGCGAATATCGGCAAATGTCAAGTCACTGAACTTGGTTCTGTCACGAACGGCAGAGTTTTTAAAGATACCGACACCGGTCAGGGCCGTTGACATAATAGACCCACGCTCTTTATCCGGTGTGGCAGCCAATTGGTTAAGTTCAATCATGGCACGACGCGAATATCCATAGCGTTCGCATTCACCGACGGCAGCTCCAAACAATTCACGTTGCGGATCGGCGAAAGCCACAGCCTGATCA
>JAZKXP010000014.1:0-4843 GCA_045611665.1 Alphaproteobacteria bacterium
CCAATCTCAGTGAAGGCGTATTCACGGGAACAATATTTAAACGAGACGCTTCACATCCCGAGCAAAATAAAGCTTTTTCCATTAACTGCAGAGCTTCAGTCATCAATCCTTGGCGAGTATGAGATTTTTCAAGCCAATAACCGACAACGGCTATATTATCATCCGTTTTTTGACAAGCATAAATTTCTCCGATCGCTTTATTTTGATGATAAATAAAATACCGGGTTGTTTGCGGGTTATTATGCCAGTGATTTAGAGCACTTTTGGATGACGTCATCATTAAGGTTAAATACCGAAAATATGTTCCTAAAAAATCACGATTACGTTTTACCAAATCAAACATGATTTCGGCATTTTGTTGCGTAGGGATTATACGTATCAAAGAAACTTTTTCGCCGCCAACCGTATCAGGTAACTTTATCATATAAATCCTCCTTTAAAATAATTATTCACACATAAGGTCATCTATGCAATTGTGTTTCATCAAGCTCAATTTTCTTTTGCGCCGGAACAATACAGGTCGAATGAATGTTAATTTTGTCTTCATTCATAAAGATTGTAAAATTTTTAAGATAACGATTAATGCCAAACGGAATATAATTCATTTTTTTGACAACATTTAAAGAAGATTCATTTTTGGCATTCACATAAATTGTCAAAGCGTCAGTACTATGTTGAAACCATGCCCGTTCTAAAGTCTTTAATGCCTCACACATATATCCTTGCGAGGTGTAATCTTTATCTAACCAATAAGATATTTCCCACACTTTACCGGAAAAAACCAATCCGATATGCCCGATAATTTCACCTTTTTTCATAATATGATAAAAATAACCATCTCCACGTTCATAGTAATAATTATCCATTAACAGCTTATAAAAGGCGGTTTCTGACTCCTCATATTTTATAACATCTCCCCGCCATTCATCCAAATGATCTCGATTACGTTGTACAACGGTACGTAATGCCTCCACATACACCGGCAACGGTGGTAAAATTTCCAAAGAAATGCGTTCACCTCGTAAAATTCTATCCATGAATACGCCCTTGTATTTGCGGTGTTTGAATGGATTGTTTCGCAACAACTACCGGTTTGGGCACAGGCATTTTCCAAAATGACGTCCCCTTAAAAGAATATCCGCGCTTAATTAATAACGCTGCAGAAGCCCTGGCTTTATCATTCACAATAGCGAATAAATTTCTGTGAGGAGCCGATTTTATATGCTCTTGTTCAATAAGATCTAACGCCTCATCCATAAAACCATGCCCACAAGCGTCTTCAGTCAACCAATACAAAATTTCTCGCTCTGTATGTCGACCGCCCCATACAAAAATAATACCGATGAATGTATCATCATAAAAAATACCGTAATTATCTCGACGCCCTAAATCGGCCTCTCTCTGAGATTCTGTTAAATAATCTAAAGTTTCATCAATGGTTGTTATTTTATGAACCAAAAAATCAAAACTGTCTTTTAAATGATAAACATTATTTTGGATGGCATCAAAAAACATTTGAGCGTCTTCAACCGTAGGCTGTATTTTTTTCAGCATAATCCGAGGCCCGTTCATCACATCGGGCCAAGAAGTTTGGTCATGCCGAAAATCAAAGTCCATTTATTCGTGCCCTTCGTGTTCTTTTTGGGAAGCTACCAGATTTTCCCCATGGTGAACAATAACATGAGGTTTTTGTTCTCTCAACCATTCTTCCCGATGTTTGCAATAAGAACGAACAGCGCCTTTATCTTGAGTCCGAAATTTAATTGACCGGGCAAATGCTTCAACACACGGATTAAAGCGAACAAAAATTTCTAACGATTCTGAATTTTTGGAAAAATGAACATCTTCCACCATTTTAACAGCCTCTCTCATACATCCTTGGCGCAACGCTTTATCAGATATCCATCCCCAAATTGAAATGGCTGTTTTATTACTGATTCCCCCGCACGGAAAACCATACAACTGGCCCACAGCCTCATTATTTCGAAAAATAAAATAATTAAATCCATTCTTTTCAAAACATTGGTTTAATGTTTTTGTTAACGATTTCAAATCTTCCGGACTGTCGGCAAAAAATGACATTGTTTGTTTAATCCGTTCCGTTGTTGTTCCGCTAAATAAAGCTTCACTGATACTGGCCATTGCTGCGGCATCATCTCGCTCAACTTTTTTTAAAGAAATTTTAGATCCTTTAATTTCATCAGGCATTTGAAAGTTTGTAATAATTATCGTCATTCATTTTATCCTTTCGCAATAATGGTTGACAGTATATCACATATCATATATTTTGTCAATGATTTTCTATAACAAATAGTATAATTAATTTTTTCTTGTACTTTAGAACAAAAAAAGGTATAATACGCAAAATAAGTTATAAGGATTCTTGCATGACAGATAAAACCTATATTCAAGATAATAACGTAACGGTTAATGTTTCGACCAATATTGACTTGGAAAAAACGCCTACGGACACGAATAAATTCATTAAAATTCGGGGTGCCAGAGAGCATAACTTAAAAAATATTGATGTAGATATCCCCAAAGATAAATTGGTTGTCATTACAGGATTATCCGGCTCGGGAAAATCCTCTTTGGCATTTGACACCATTTATGCTGAAGGACAACGCCGGTATGTTGAAAGTTTATCGGCTTATGCGCGTCAATTTTTGGATTTAATGAACAAACCGGATGTGGATTCGATTGAAGGATTATCTCCGGCCATTTCTATTGAGCAAAAAACAACCAGCAAAAATCCTCGTTCCACTGTCGGTACAATTACGGAAATTTATGATTATATGAGATTACTGTGGGCCCGCGTCGGCACGCCCTATTCTCCCGCCACCGGATTGCCGATTGAAATGCAAACCATTTCTCAGATGGTGGATAGTATTATGGCCATGAGGGAAGGAACAAAGTTGATGATTTTGGCCCCTGTCGTGCGTGGTCGTAAGGGTGAGTATCGTAAAGAAATGCAAGAATGGCAAAAAAAAGGATTTGGGCGTGTTAAAATTGACGGCACCATTTATGATATTGACGATACACCCACTTTGGATAAAAACAAAAAACACGATATATCCGTTGTGGTTGACAGAATTATCGTGCGGGCCGATATTGAAAGCCGATTGGCTGCTTCGTTAGAAAAAGCTTTGGATTTAGCCGATGGATTGGCTTTGGCAGAACGTATGGATACCAGGGAAATTAAAACATTTTCCAGCAAATTCGCCTGTCCTGTTTCGGGGTTTACTATTACGGATTTAGAACCTCGCCTATTTTCGTTTAATAATCCGCAAGGGGCCTGTCCAACGTGTTCAGGGCTTGGGTTTAAACAATACGTTGACACTGCTTTAGTCATTCCCGATGAAAATAAAACCATTCGTCAGGGGGCAATTGCCCCTTGGGCCAATCGTGGTGGTGATATGTTTATGTGGTATGATACGGCACTGAAATCTTTAATGCGTACAGTGGCTTTAGATTTAGATACACCATGGCGTTTATTGGATGAAGAAACAAAGCACGCTGTGTTATATGGGTACAAATCCTTTGAAGGTGTCATTCCCAATATGGAACGGCGTTTTATGGAAACCTCATCCGATTGGATGCGAGAAGAAATTTCAAAATATCAGGCAATCTCTCCTTGTGAAACATGCCATGGTGCCAGATTACGCCCTGAGGCCTTAGCCGTTAAAATCGGTGGCAAAAATATTGCCGAGGCCACCCATACCTCCATCAAATCCGCCCTTGATTGGTTTAGCGGATTAAACGATACATTAACGCCACAAAAAAGGGAAATTGCTGCCCGTATTTTAAAAGAAATCATTGAACGGTTGACATTCTTGAACAATGTCGGTCTTGGGTATTTAGCGCTTGACCGTATGAGTGGTACACTGTCGGGCGGAGAATCTCAACGCATTCGTTTAGCCAGTCAAATCGGATCGGGATTAACGGGAGTTTTGTATGTGTTGGATGAACCGTCTATTGGGTTGCATCAACGGGATAACGACCAATTACTGGCCACTTTAAATCGTTTGCGTGATTTAGGCAATACCGTTATTGTTGTGGAACATGACGAAGATGCTATACGGGCGGCCGATTATGTCTTTGATATCGGTCCCGAAGCCGGTCGCCATGGCGGGTACGTGGTCGCCGAAGGAACGCCTCAGCAGATTATGGATAATCCGATGTCTGCTACCGGTCAGTTTTTATCGGGTATGCGTAAAATTGTGGTGCCTCAAACACGTCGCACAGGAAATGGCAAATTTTTATCCATCCGTGGGGCAACGGTCAATAACTTAAAACATGTGGATGTAGATATTCCACTTGGCACATTTACCTGTGTAACGGGCGTATCGGGTGGTGGTAAATCCTCACTAGTGATTGAAACGCTCTATAAGGGATTAAACCAACTGATTAACAAATCCCGAGAACCGGCCGGACCTTATGAAAAAATCAAAGGTATGGGATACATTGATAAAATTATTGATATTGACCAAAGCCCAATTGGCCGCACACCTCGCTCTAATCCAGCCACCTATACGGGTATGTTTACCACTATTCGGGATTGGTTTGCCGGATTACCCGAAGCGCAAGAGCGTGGCTATAAAGCCGGTCGTTTTTCCTTTAACGTTAAAGGGGGCCGATGCGAAGCGTGTGGCGGTGACGGAGTCCTGAAAATTGAAATGCACTTTTTACCGGACGTGTATGTAGAATGCGATACGTGCCACGGCAAACGATACAACCGAGAAACATTAGAGGTCAAATACAAAGATAAATCCATTGCCGATGTTTTAGACATGACCGTAGATGAAGCATATTCTTTTTTTGAAAACATACCGGCAATCAAAAA
>JAZKXP010000015.1:0-12067 GCA_045611665.1 Alphaproteobacteria bacterium
GTTTCACCACCAACGAACAATACGGATTTCCAACCATTGTTTTCAAAAGCTTGTTTGAAAACTTTTGTTTTTGGCTCAGTGGCAGTCATATTGTCCAAAATGAACAATTTACCGTTTTTAGCTTTAGCAGACAAAGCAATACGCATACCTAAAGCACGCAATTTCTTTGGCAAGCTGTAAGCGTGAGAACGAACGACTGGACCAAAAGCAACGCCACCATGACGCATTTGCGGAGCGCGATCTTGACCTTGACGGGCATGACCTGTTCCTTTTTGCTTAAACGGTTTTTTACCAGAACCGCTCACTTCACCGATATCTTTGGTTTTGTGAGTGCCAGCACGGCGTTTGTCTAATTGCCATTGAATAACACGAGCAACGATGTCTTCACGAATGTTGACACCGAAAACTGCATCGGAAACTTCAATGGAACCGACAGCTGTTTTATCTAAATTGATAACATCTAATTTCATTGTCTTATTCCTTCACTTCTGATGTTTCAGACACCACTTCGGCAGCTGGTTCTGCAGAAACTGCAGCCTGAGCTGTTTTCACACCGGCCGGTACTGGACCGACAGCTTGTTTAGTGGCCTTAACGGCATCTGTAATTGTCACGATGTTAGAATCAAAACCCGGAACGGAACCTTTGACCATAACTAAGTTACGTTCTTCGTCAATGGCAACGACTTCCAAATTTTGAGCTGTCACGTTTTTGTTACCCATTTGACCAGGCATTTTAACGTTTTTGAAAACTTTACCTGGCCATTCACGTTGACCTGTGGAACCACCGGCGCGGTGAGTTCTGGATACACCGTGAGTAGCGTTATCACCACCGAAGTGGTATTTTTTCATAACACCGGCATAGCCTTTACCGATAGAAACACCGGATACGTCAACCAATTGACCGACCACAAAGTGGCTGGCGGACAATTCTGTACCAACCGGAACGACGCAATCGTCAGATACGCGGAATTCCACCAATGTTTTTTTCGGTTCAACTTTAGCTTTTGCAAAGTGACCCAATTGAGGCTTAGCAACGTTTTTCACTTTTGCTTTACCAGCGCCCAATTGTAATGCGACATAACCATCACGTTCCATGGTGCGGACATCAACAACTGTGCTGTCAATTTTCAAAACAGTCACAGGTACTTGAGTACCGTTATCTTGGAACAAAGACATCATGCCGACTTTTTCAGCGATTAAACCTGTACGCATGTTTTTCTTTCCTTATATTTTAATCTCAACATCTACACCGGCGGCGAGGTCCAATTTCATCAGGGCATCAACCGTTTGAGGTGTCGGATCAATAATGTCGAGCACCCGCTTGTGGGTACGAATTTCAAACTGTTCTCTGGACTTCTTATCGACGTGCGGAGAACGGTTCACTGTAAATTTTTCAATACGAGTCGGCAAAGGAATCGGGCCAACGACCTCGGAACCTGTGCGTTTTGCCGTATTGACGATCTCACGGGTTGATTGATCCAACAACCGGTGATCAAACGCTCTTAATCTAATTCTAATTGTTTGGTTTTCCATTTTATTACCTTTCTTAACCTGCTACTTTTGCTTTGATTTCATCTGCAATCATTTGCGGAACATCTGCATAGTGCGAGAATACCATTGAGTATTGGGCACGACCTTGGCTCATGGAACGCAATGTGTTCACATAACCGAACATGTTGGCCAAAGGAACTGTGGCATCGATAACGCGAGCATTACCACGTTGATCCATACCGGATACTTGACCACGACGACTGTTCAAGTCACCAATAATGTCACCCATATAATCTTCCGGTGTAACGATTTCGACTTTCATAACCGGTTCTAACAATTTCGGACCGGCTTTGGCGATACCTTCACGGAAGGCTGCACGAGCGGCAATTTCAAAGGCCATTGTTGAAGAGTCAACATCGTGATATGCACCATCATAGAGGTTGGCTTTAAAGTCTGTGCATGGGAAGCCAGCGATAACACCGCTTTCCAAAGAAGCGCGCAAACCTTTTTCAACACCCGGTACGTATTCTTTCGGAACTGTACCACCAACCACTGTGTTTTCAAATACGAAACCTGAACCCGGTTCAAGTGGTGTGAATTTAATTTTAACACGAGCAAATTGACCAGAACCACCAGATTGTTTTTTGTGTGTGTAGTCAACATCGTATTCTTTAGAGATTGTTTCACGGTAAGCCACTTGAGGAGCACCGACGTTAGCGTCAACTTTGAATTCACGTTTTAAACGGTCAACAATAATGTCTAAGTGCAATTCACCCATACCTTTAATAACAGTTTGACCTGTTTCAGTATTGGATGTAACGCGGAAGGATGGGTCTTCCATTGCCAAACGATTCAAAGCCAAGCCCATTTTTTCGATATCGGCTTTTGTTTTTGGTTCAACGGCGATTTCGATAACCGGATCAGGGAAATCCATTTTTTCCAAAATAACCGGTTTTGTTGTATCGCACAAAGTATCCCCTGTCATTGTATCTTTCAAGCTAACGAAAGCAACAATGTCACCAGCACGGGCTTCTTTGATTTCTTCACGTTCTTTAGCATGCATTAACAACATACGACCGACGCGTTCTTTGCTTTCTTTAACAGAGTTCAACACATAAGAACCGGATTCGACAACACCTTGGTAAACACGAACGAAAGTTACAGAACCTACGAACGGGTCATTCATGATTTTAAATGCCAAACCAGCAAAAGGAGCATCATCACGAGATTCAACTTTTACCATAGAGTCATCTTTTGGATTAATACCTTCTGTCGGAGGAAGATCCAACGGAGACGGCAAATAATCCACAACGGCGTCTAATAATGGTTGAACACCTTTGTTTTTAAAAGCAGAACCACAATAGACCGGAACGAATTTTTGTTCGATTGTCCCTTTACGAATACATTTTTTCAATGTTTCCATATCTGGCATATTACCTTCCAAATAAGCTTCCATCGCATCGTCATCCATTTCAACAGCGATTTCAACTAATTCGTTGTAGTATTGTTCAGCTTTATCTTTTAAATCAGCCGGAATTTCTTGTTCTTCAAAAGAAGCGCCCAAGTCTTCAGAATGCCAAATAATAGCTTTTTGTTTTAAGATATCGACGATACCAGCCAAGTTGGATTCTTCACCAACCGGCAAAGCCATAACGAGCGGACGAGCGCCCAAGCGTTCACGAATTGTATCAACGGCATGATAAAAGTTAGCACCGATACGGTCCATTTTGTTCACAAAGCAAATACGCGGAACACGGTATTTATCGGCTTGACGCCACACTGTTTCGGATTGCGGTTCCACACCGGCAACGCCGTCAAAAACAGCAACAGCACCATCTAATACGCGCAAACAACGTTCAACTTCGATTGTGAAGTCCACGTGTCCCGGAGTATCAATGATGTTAATGCGGTGATCTTTCCAAAATGCCGTTGTAGCAGCGGACATAATTGTAATACCACGTTCTTGTTCTTGAGCCATAAAGTCCATGGTTGAAGCACCATCATGTGTTTCACCAATTTTATGTGTTTTACCAGTATAGTACAAAATACGTTCTGTAGTTGTAGTTTTACCGGCGTCAATGTGAGCCATAATACCAATGTTGCGATATCTTTCAATCGGTGTTGTACGAGCCATGTGTTCCCCCTACCATTTAAAGTGAGCAAAAGCTTTGTTAGCATCAGCCATACGGTGTGTATCTTCACGTTTACGGATGGCATTACCACGATTGTTATAAGCATCTTGCAATTCGCCGAACAAACGTTGTTCCATTGTTTTTTCACTGCGGCCACGAGCGGCAGAGATAATCCAACGAATAGCCAAAGCTTGTTGACGATCCGGACGAACTTCTGTCGGAACTTGGTAAGTTGCACCACCAACACGACGAGAACGAACTTCCACTTGAGGTTTCACATTGTTCAAAGCTTCCGTAAAGATTTCCAAAGCCGGTTTTTTGATAGCGGCTTCTAATCTGTCAAAAGCACCATAAACAACAGCTTCGGCAATGGATTTTTTACCATCGTACATTAAGCTGTTCATAAATTTCATAACGACAACGTTGCCATATTTGGCATCCGGTGTCACTTCACGTTTTACTGCTGCGTGTCTACGAGACATAATTCACTCTCCTATTTAGGGCGTTTAGCACCGTATAAAGAACGGCTTTGTTTACGTTTAGCAACGCCTTGAGTATCAAGCGTACCACGGATAATATGATAACGAACACCAGGCAAGTCCTTTACACGACCGCCACGAATCATAACGACTGAGTGTTCTTGTAAGTTGTGACCTTCACCAGGAATGTAGCAAGTCACTTCGAATCCATTTGTTAAACGAACACGAGCTACTTTACGCAAAGCAGAGTTCGGTTTTTTCGGTGTTGTTGTATAAACACGTGTACAAACCCCACGACGTTGAGGGCATTCTTGCAAAGCAGGCACTTTATCTCTGGCCACTTTGGCTTTCCGCGGTTTGCGGATTAATTGGTTAATTGTAGGCATTAATTTTTTCCTTTTTATCTACCTATTACAAAAAATCTTTCAACAACCTATTTCAGGCGGTCAAAAGCACGAAATTTCAAATCCATCAAATTAACTTATTGATTTCATTGACTACTTTGTTAAACAACTTCACTTTAAAATACCCAAAAATGGGACGAATCGTTTTCTAAAGTACGCTTATTAAAGCATATTTTTGTCATTAAGTCAAGTACTTTTTTGAATAAAAAGACAGTAATTTTTCACATAACTCCGATATAAAATAATCCCTCCGTGGCGGAGGGATCGTTTTTAATAGCCAACCTACTCTATCGTATTTTGATGGTCAGTCCTATTGAGGGACACAGACTGCGTCGTTATTTTTTGCGGCACCCTCTCGGCAATCAAGTTCAAGTACGCCTTCATCAGGTTATTATCGGCCACATCCGCCGGTGTTTTACCCTCGGCATTTTTGGCACTAACATTGGCACCCTTTTGTACCAAAGCCACCACTTCATTATTAAATCCCTCTTTGGCGGCATAATGCAGTGCTGTCATACCATCTTTGTCGGCCAAATTCACACCATAGGCATCCATTTTATCCAGCAACAATGCAGCAAAGTCCTTACGTGTTGTTTCATAGCTGTGCGGACTTCCATGACACATATATTCGGCGTAATATTCCCCGATTTTAAAGGCCGAAACGAGAGGCGTTTCACCATTACTATTAAGGGCGTTAACGCTGATTTTAGTTGCCAAGACAGAAAATAACTGTTCTCGAGCCTCTTCCCCTCTACCCTCATTTTTATCAAATTCGGTAGCCCATGTGTGTAACAAAGTATTACCATTATCATCACGCTGTGTTAAATCGGATTTAGATAAGATATTTAATAAACCTTCAATACATTTGTCAGAATACGCATTTTTCATCATTGCAAATAAAAGCGGAATTTTCTTGGTCTCTTGACTATACCAGTTTTCTTTATAGTCCATTTTTACATCCGAAATATCATGTCCATTTTCAAAAGCACACACGAAATAGTCAAAATAATCAATACGTTGTCCAATGATATCCAATGGTGTTTGCCCCTTTTTGTTTGGGGTTCTTAAATCAGCACCAGCCTTTAACAAAGATTCAAAAACTTTTATTGCATTTTCAGTCAGATGAGATTCTTTTAAATACTTTGTCATAATTGTGGTACCATTCGGCCATACAATATTTAAGTATTCTTTTGGTGTCGCCTCAATCAACTTCAAATGAGGGTTCCTAGCTGTAAGACTAAGAGGAATATAACCATCATTATTTTTAACACCGGCGTTGGACAAAGACACACCATATTTTACTAATTCATCTGTCCACTCGGGAAAACGGTGCAAGAATGTATTACCGTTTTCATCTATCGCATTTGGATTACCACCTTTAATAACGAAATCAATAACATCTGACCACCACTCTAATTTGCTGGCTTCGGTAGAAACCATTTTCATATTATCATCAAAGCCGCGCTTCATAAATTGTTCTTTTGAAATTGCCTCACCCGTTTTGACATCAATCAATTTGACTTTTCCTTTTTTCATTTCATCAAATTGTTTACCAAAAGCCTTTTGGATTTCATTAGACACTTCACTTACTGCATTTTGAACTGTTTCAATATTTTTTTCTAAATCCCCGTCGCTAGTAACATAAGATTTTTTTGTTCTACCAAACTTAAAAAAATTAAACATTCAAATATCCTTATTTACTGTTTTGATTGTCTGGTGTTTGTCCGGCAACTGGTTGAGAGGCGATTTTTTGAGGCGCTGGATTATACACGAATCCGGAATGGAATTTATAATCACCGGCACAACTTAAAGCCAATATTCTTAAATACTCATGAGCAATACCTGTGGCATATTCATGCGGTTGTTTACCTTTATTATTACGGGTATGAGCATAGGAACCAGCCTTAACCAATACAGGAACCAATTCCGTCAAACCGGCATGTGCGGCATAATGAAGAGCTGTATTACCGAGCTTATCCGCAACTTTAACATCAGCACCATTTTTAAGCAATAATTTTGCCAATTTTTCATTTTTTTCCATAACTGACGTCATCAACAGCGTTTGACCGAATTCATTTTGGGTATTTAAATCCAACCCATACGGCATCATCATTGCTACAACAACATCTTTATTTGACGCATTACAACAATCAAGTGGGGTTTGGCCTTTGGCATTCGGCTGATTAACATCGGCACCTTGTCTTAACAAAACAGGCAAAATCTCCCCGTCTTCGTGTTCATCCAACACCATAGATATTTTGGATAAATAAGAGGTCAAAACCGTTTCACCATTTGGATATACACGATTTAAATTTTCTTGGGACGTTAATTCAACCAATTTAGCCAATGACGGATCTGACATTTTGGCGTGATAGTTCCATAATGGCGCATTATTTTCAATAGCCGTCATCAACGGAGAATAACCGGCCTTATTTAACTGATTAACGTCACAACCACGTTCTGATAATTCTTCGGATAAATGCGGATAAACATGCGCCAATGTATTACCATCAAAATCAACAATCGTTGCATCCCCACCATTTTCCAAATATTCGACCATACCTTCTATCGGCAAAGAGAAAATGGAAGCGGTTAAAAAATGTTTCGCTTTATCCGCCTCTAAAGCGCCATACGGATGAACTGCCATTGAAATGGTACCATTATTTTCATGGCGTATATAAGCATTCATTTTGTTTGTATCAGACATATTCATTTCCTTTCAATTTTGCGTATTTTGCATTATACACCAATTCAGATATTTTGTCAAAAGTTTTTTTAATCTTTTATCCGGTCGATGCTGTTTGTCGGGCGAGAGTCATCATGTCCGGCAATCTTTATGGGTGGCAAATTGTTTAACTGAATAATTTTATGTACAAATTGTTCAAACTCTTTGGCTCTATCCGGATAACGCGTGTGATAAAAAATATCGTATTCAGCCGCCAATTTTGCCGGCTGTATAATTTGAGAATCCATACAAAATGCTATACCATTTTTAAAACAATCACCTTCGGTTAAACAAGCATATGCATTTTTAGGTATATCACGATTTTCAATAAAAAATGTCAGTTTTTTTTCAGGGCAACTGACCCACGCAATATCAAACGCTCTGGCACTGCGAGACATAATAGAGGGGATTTCATCCGCAACAATTTCTTGCATTTTAGCCCCATCAAAAGCCGATTCAATTGCCATTTTAATTCCTCTAAGTAAAGCACCGCGGCGAACCGGCATTTTCATTTTTTTTAATGCATCACATAATTGTGGCTTTAAAAAACTTGTCAGCCAATCGTATTTTTGCTCAATTAAATCATCGGCTAACAGATAAACGGATAAACATTTTTTATACACATCATTTTTATCTATTTTAAACATATCGGCACAAGCATCTATGGAAAAGCAAGATCTGTTAGTCATAATTATCCCCGTTGGTTTGGATTATCACCATAGTTGTTAGTACTATCGTTATGATGTGCAATCGGACGAGGGGCCAATCCGTTTACTTCAAAAACTTTTGCCATAAGTGTATCAAACTCTTTGGCACGTTCCGGATAGCTCAACGCACAAAAATGTTTATATTTTTTCAAAATATTTTCACCTTCTCCGGAAAATAATTGCATACAACTTTTAATACCATATTCAAAAGCTTCATCTTCCCCCATTCGGACGGGGTACCCTTTTTCCAATTGAGCGATTTTGTCCTCAAGGCGTTCTTGTATTTTACGGTCATGTTTGTAATCACGATCTACAATGATTTGTTGATGTGTTCTTAAATCAAATTTTATAACCTCACCCCCCCACCTAAATTGGTTCTGTTCACTTAATTGATTTTGAAAATGTGTTAATTCGGATGTATTTTTATTCCACATTTCCATATTCCAATACGGCCAAGAGGCAAAACAGGTACAACGCAAAGCCATATTTTGACCCAACTTTTTGTTAAACTCTTGCTCTTGTTCAGGCTTTTTCTGACGCACTGCCCCACCTAAAAAAGATTCCATTGCCATTGTGAGGGCTTGAAATATCATTGCATTTTGCGTATTGGCTTCATAATCACACAAATCGGACATAACATCACGTGGCAAAGAATCAACCAGTTCATTTCCGTAAATTCCGATTAACTCATCAGCCAATACATAAACTGACCGAGCCATCTTAAAGGCATCCGGATTTTGAAGATGCTTTAATTTTGCACATCCGGCAATACTGAAATATTCCATTTTATTTTTCCTTTTTTATCTTTGATTTTGATTATCACCACGGTCGGTATCTTTATGGTGTGTCATCGGACGAGGGGCCAATCCGTTTACATAGCGTATTTCCTCAACAAAACGATTAAAATCCGCGACCCGTTCTTGAGGTGACATTTTTTGATAAGATTGCCATTCCGTTTCCAATTTATCGGCCATATCATCATCCTCTATGGCCATTTGTAAATTCATTCCGATACCACGATGATAACAAAAAGCAGGCTTTACAGATATGGCATCCCAATCCATTAAGTCACAATCTTGATCAAATTGACGTTTTGCATCCGTTATGTTACTACTATCCAAACTTAACATATTGCAATACTTAGAAATTTTTCCATTAGCCAAATCTTCATACGCTTGCGCCTTTTGTTTCTCATTTAAAATAGATAACATCGTAAATTCAAATGCTCGTTCCGGCGTACTGACCCAATAAATTTTTCCATTAACCCCTTGATTGTCATCAGAAAAAGACGTATCAAAAAATTGAATATCTTGTTTAATGGCTCCACCCAATTCGGCTTCCATCCCCATTTTGACGGCTCTGAGCACAATACCACGCCACACATCACGATCGACATCGGATATGTGATTATACAACCGTTCAACAATACACTCTGATAAATAAAGACGTTCTTGTTCAACCAATCTATCTAACACACAATAAAGAGTACGTAATTGTTCTAAACGTGCCCCCTCTTGGATATTTAATTTTTTCATGCATTCTTGCAAAGAAAACTCTGCCATATTTATCTCTCTTTCATTGAAAAAGCGGGGGAAAAGTCCCCCACTTAATGTACTATTATCCCCTATTTAACGAGAATTTGTACGATCTTGCGTATGGGTATTTTCGGCTTTTACAACAACGCTTGGTTGAACACCTTGTTCCATTTCGGCCAATTTGCGTTGTTGGGCAGCAATCCCTTGAGCGGCCACTTTCACACATTCGGCATGCAATTCCGGACAAACATCCTTAAGCGCATCAACCACAATCATCCGTGTGTTGTAGTAATTGATATGCCAAGCCGGTTCTTTTTTGGGATTCGGTTTATCACGGCTGACAATGAAGTTTTGTAATTTTTCGGCCAACAAAACAGCTTGCACCTGCGGATTTTGTTGTTGTGCCCACTCGGCCATTTCATGCCAATCTTTTGTATCCGGTTCGGTCGACATAGCCTTAATATTATCGGCAACTTTTTGACCGAAATCTTCAACCAAAGCCTCGTAAGAATTGCGAGCGTTCGGATTGTTTTTTGTAGCCTCATTATGACGTTTTGTTTCCCAAGCTTTACTAAGCAATGCCGTCATTAAAACCTCTGACTTATCTTGACCTTTATAGTGTTTGTCAATGGCATTAGCCGTACCGTTTAGCTGGTTGGTCATAACCAATCCGCCACCATATTCCACACCACTATGCCATTCATAAGAACGCTGAATTGCTAAAGATAATTTACTCATGATAAAAACTCCTTTTTATTTGATTTAACCCACTACACAAAAACAGTTTAGCACGCACAAGATATTTTGTCAACCATTATTTTACACACCCTTAAAATTGACAAAATTGTCAGAAAAATTTGACATTCCGGATACACTCCAAGACATAATTTTGCACGCTTTGATATCGGTTAATTGTTCTCGCAACACTATATTTTCCCGTTGTATCCGTTTTAATTGCGCTTTCATTTTTTCCCGTTCATAAATCATAACTTGCTCTTGTATTGCAAACGCAAGCGGCATATTCGCCATTACGTTAAGAGCAATATCAATCGGCGTTTGATTTTTGGAATTTTTACAGTGTGCCAAAGCAGAAATATCTAAGCCGACTTTGCGCAATACCGGTAAAAAATGACTCCCTTCGTAAAAAGCAATCATATGCAAAATCGTATTACCGCATGAATCAAACACCATCCCATGTTCGCCTTTTTTCCCATAGGGCAATTCATCTATCGTTTTAACACGGTATATAGGCTCACTGGCTTTTTGTTTTCCCATAGCCCGCAAAATAACCTCTAATGTATCTGCTTGTTTCTTAAGAGTTGGTCTCTTTGCCCCCTTTTCCATGGACAAATTTCCCTCGGAATAATTAGCCAGAGGAAATTCAGCCAACAACAATCCTTCATCCGTCAAATAAACAGCGTCCGGATTCAGATACAGCATATTTTTCAAAATATCGGGCTGACAAAAATAAGCGGCCCGAATCACGCTTTCATCCCATTCTGTTTGAGGTAAATGCAACATTATTCTTTCCATCCGTTTTTGTACGCTTCATACCCCGAATGATAAACAACAGTCATTGGCGCAAAACAATCAGAAATATCCCGCATTCTTTTCTTCAAAAAGCATTGTTTTAATCGTTTTATCATCATTTTCATCACTGTCATATATCACCTTTTTTCTTTAAATTTTATGCAGTATAACAACTTGCATTCATTTTGTCAAGTTATTTTTTTAAATATTTTTTAACTTTTGGTGCACAATTTTTCTTTTCTTTTACAAAAAAATATGATATACAAGGCGGGTCGAAAGACCACAAAAAAATTTGCGAACGTGGTGGAATGGCAGACACGGCGGTCTTAGAAGCCGCTGCCGAAAGGCGTGGGGGTTCAAGTCCCTTCGTTCGCACCAGTTAAGAATCTACGGCTTTTTTGGGCGGCGATTTTTAAAGGGGACAGCATATTGCCTTTAAAAAACGGCGCCGGAAAGGTGCGAAAAACAGTCTAAAGAAACAAAAGGATAGAATATGACAAAAACAAATTCATTGGCCCATTCTTTCACCGTTGTTATTCCGACGAAAGAGTTTACGGCCAAAATTGACGCTAAATTGAAAGAAATTGCAAAAGAAGCCAAAATCCAAGGTTTCCGTCCGGGCCAAGCTCCAATGACGCTCATTAAATCCAAGTATGAAAATGCCGTCAAAGGTGAAGTTTTGGACACCCTCATTCAAGAACAAGTTGAAAAAACTTTCAAAGATAAAGATATCAAACCGGCTTTGCGTCCGAAAGTTGAACTGAAAAAGTTCGAAGATGGTCAAGATATTGAAATTTCTGTTGAAGTTGAAGCCTTACCGAAAATTCAACCGGCAGATTTCAAAACAATCGCCATTGAACGCATGAATGCCGTTGCCGGCGATGATGAAGTTGCCAAAGCCTTAGAAAGATTACAAATGGGCAAACGCAAAACCGAAATCGTTGATGAAAAACGCGCCACAAAAACAGGGGATATCATTGTCATTGACTTTGTCGGTTCCATCGATGGTGAAGAATTCAAAGGCGGTAAAGGCAAAGATTATTACTTAGACTTAGGGTCCAATA
>JAZKXP010000016.1:0-5055 GCA_045611665.1 Alphaproteobacteria bacterium
AATACAAAAAAGGTCGGTTTATCCGGCCTTTTTTTGTATTTAATTGCGATGGATGGGTTTGGCCCGAGCGACGTGAGGTTCGGGCTTTAGCCAATGTTGAGGCGTTGCCGAAACAGCCCTTTAGGGTGAGCGTAGCGAATAAATCCCACCCCCTTTGGCCCAATACAAAAAAGGTCGGTTTATCCGGCCTTTTTTTTGTATTTAATTGCGAGGGATGGGTTTGGCCCGAGCGACGTGAGGTTCGGGCTTTAGCCAATGTTGAGGCATTGCCGAAACAGCCCTTTAGGGTGAGTGTAGCGAATAAATCCCACCCCCTTTGGCCAATACAAAAAACCGTCCTTTTGGACGGTTTTTTGTTATTGATGTGGAACTTTATATCGTAAAAACGGAAATATTTTTTCCATAAAGCGGAAAATACTTTTTTCATTCATCATTAATGCATATTCACGATATTCCGGATAGTGAGATAGGTGTCGTTCTTCTGTTTTAGCTCTTGTGTAATAAATGAGGTTGACGCCTAATAATAATATACTGCTTTTTATCGCTAATGCAGGAGATGCAATTGCAAAAGGCATAACAGCTAACCACCAAGATAAATTTTTAAAAACATAAGCAGGATGTTTTGTGTATTTGTATAGTCCCGTATTCCACAATCCTCGGTAAGTTAAATTGGAAAATCTTAATCCTCCTGCGATTGTTGCCATAGCATATAAAAATTCCAATAAAATAATAGCACTTCCCCAGATATACCAACCTATGCTGCCTGTTGAAAAAATATCCATCCATCTGTTCGTATATCCATAGTTAAACAAATAAGGATAAAATACCATAGCCCAGAATGGCCAATAGCACATAATGGCACATGCCCATCCTCCTAAAGTTGGTTCAGTAGTGCGAATGTGTGTATTTGATAGTTTAAAGCAGGTTATGTATCCGATAGCACCATAGAGAACATCAATCGCAAAACAAGCACCCTCTACGGCAAAAAATAAAGCAATGGGGTTATTGAAAGTTAACTTTGAAAAATCCGTAGCAATAAACCAAATTATTTTATCACAAGCCCAAGGACACATTAATCCCAAAAAGAACAGTTTCACTAACCAACTGCGTGCTAAATTTGCTAAAGCAGAACGAGATAATCCGTTTGTTCGATGTATTAGATAGTGACCAATATGCCAATATTCATCTTTTTCTTCTAAGCCTATTATATCCATAATGACAACATAAACTATACTCAGCAGAAAGAAAATAGGGGAAATGATGGAAAGATTCATAATCCATTGATTGAAGACACCTTTGCTGAACATGGGAAATAACCAATAAATTCCCATAATACAAGTAAAAACAAAAAAAAGCCCCAGTATTTTATAATAACATCGTTTTAGGTTAAAAGGACGGCGTATGGCAAGCATTCCCAATGGACTATTTTTTTTGTAAATAAGATATTCTAATGATGTAATAGATACAAAAACAACAACTGCCGTAGTAATAAAAAGTCCGAAAGGGTTAATATAACCCAAAAAATTTGCGGTCAATAAAAAAAATAATCCCAATAAAGCCCCAATAAAGTTAATGGTAAAGCTAGTTTCTGTTGCCACTGGTTTGTTTGGATTAAGTGGATGATAATTGTCGGGGAATTGCATAGTGTTTATCCTTTTACAATATATATAAAATCCCCCGTTGAAAAACGGGGGACGACGATTAACCCATCTATTAACCACCTGTAGAAGAAGTAGAAGTAGATGTAGTTGTAGTTGTTGTTGTAGGATTTAATTCAACTGTAGCTGTTGTGCCATTACATGAAACGCGACCGGAAGTTGTTCCTGCAATGTTGTTCATGGTTGTGCAAATGTCAGCATCTGTAAGTGTAACTGAAATTGTGTCAGCATCTGTCAAAGACATAGCTGTTGCGCCAGCCGGCAATTGAGCGCCGCTGACCAAAGTTGTGTAGTTACCGCTAGAAACACCTTGACCAGCATTTTGAGACATTGCAACAACGCCCAACATAGAGGCGGCGTTCAAGATTTCATTTGCACGGTAACGGTTCATAGCCATTGTATAACCAGCAATACCACCGATGGATAAAACACCGATAATAGCCAATACACCTAACATTTCGACCATAGAACGGCCGGATTCTTGATTTAATTTTGTCATATTTAATTCCTTTCTTGTTATAACAACTTTACCTACCTTAAGGTAAGACGAAGATCAAACCACAGATAGAATGCTTTTAAGTTCTTGACGCTTAAAATTCCAATGCACCATTTTGTCGATCAATGCACGGGAAAGCATTCTAAGTGAAGCTTTTCAACTCCGTAAAAATACCTTAACGGTACCTTCGTTTTTGACGTTAGCAAAAAAAAATGCCCTTGACAAGGTTTTTTTTTACTTTTTTTATAAAAATGCACGTGTTTATTAACATCCGGTTAATATCGGGCGTTTTTTTACAAGATAGTTTTTTTGGGGGGTGAATTTTGATTGTTTTTGCAAAAAAACAGTGAGAGCAGACAGCAAAATTACTTATTTTCTTTCTTCAACATTGCTTCGCCAATGGCATACGTTCGTTCACGTAGCTCATCATCCTCAATTAATGCCACTTTATTTATCAGTTCTTGTCGTTTTTTGGGGTCAACAGGGCGCTGTATCTCCATTTTCGGCATAGATAGTTTAAGAGCACCCTGAATCATTTTTATATGCGCCACGGCCGGATAGCCGAAAAAGGCATTGATTCGTTCTATAACACGGCGTTTTTGGTGTTCAAACAACATAGCAAAAGCACCACCTGCCGTTTTGACAACTAATATCCCTTTGCTGCGAGAGGTTCCTTCAAATATCAATTTTTCGGGTTTAACCCCTTTGGCCAAATCGGGACCGACAATGTCTTCCCAACTTTCCAGTATATCGGCACCGGAAAAACCTCGAGCCCCCAGTGCTTGACGGGTCAAAACCCGAATCTCCGGTACCAAAGTGGCCAGGCCTTCATAATCTCGTCTGCCGTTTTCCTTGACCATTACATTTTCCGATCGTGTGCATAGCGTGCCATAAAATCATCATGGAATTGTTGATAACGATTTTCCTCAATAGCTAGGCGAATTTGACGCATTAAGTTTTGATAAAAATGGATGTTATGTTGGGTGAGCAACATACTCCCCAAAATTTCACCGGCACGAATCAGGTGATGAATATATCCGCGTGTATAATGTGTGCAAGCCGGACACGTGCATTCGGCATCTAATGGTGAATGATCATCTATATGGCATGCATTACGCATATTCAAAACACCGTGACTGGTAAAGGCTTGACCGGTACGTCCCGACCGAGACGGCATCACGCAATCAAACATATCAACGCCTCTTAAAACCGAACCGACAATATCGGACGGACGACCAACCCCCATTAAATAGCGAGGCTTATCATCCGGCAAGCTAGAGGCCGTATAATCCAATACGGAAAACATGATATCTTGACCTTCACCAACGGCTAATCCGCCAATGGCATACCCATCAAAACCGATATCTGTTAGGGCTTTTATAGATTGCATACGCAAATCTTCATGCATACCACCTTGGACAATGCCGAAAATGCCGTATCCCGCACGGTCTTTAAAGGCGTCTTTTGACCGCTTAGCCCACCGCATAGACATTTCCATAGATTTTTTAACTGCTGGGTTGGGGGACGGATATTTAATACATTCATCAAACGCCATTGTAATATTGGAATCTAACAAGTATTGAATTTCCATAGACCGTTCCGGCGATAACATATGCTTTGACCCGTCAATGTGGGATTGGAAAGATACGCCTTCCTCAGTGATTTTTCTAAGCCCCGATAGACTCATGACTTGAAAACCGCCCGAATCGGTCAAAATCGGTCCGTGCCAATTCATAAATTTATGCAATCCGCCAAAGGATGCTACCCGTTCAGCCGTTGGTCTTAACATCAAATGGTAGGTGTTGCCTAAAATAATTTCTGCCCCCGTTGATTTTACCATTTCGGGCGTCATTGCTTTAACGGTCCCGCAGGTCCCCACCGGCATAAAGGCAGGTGTTTGAATTGTGCCGTGAGCTGTTTCAAGTTCCCCACGGCGGGCTTTGTTTTCTGTCGTTTTTAAATTAAATTTTAACATGGACAATTTTTTCTTTCTGTGTTATATATTTAGTAATAGTAAAAAAATATCATAAAAAGGATAAAATTTCAATGGAAAAGAATACCGAAAAAAAATGTTCCGGATGGTTAGGTTTGTTTTTGGCCGTTTTGGCGGCATTGACGATTCGGTCTTGCGCCTTTGAACCCTACAATATTCCGTCCAGTTCTATGGTCCCGACACTGCTTGTCGGGGATTATTTATTTATTTCCAAATATCCGTATGGGTATTCAAAACATTCTTTTCCGTTTTCCATTCCTTTTACGGGAAAAGGGCGTATTTTTGCCGGTAAACCCGAACGGGGGGATATCGTCATTTTTAAAGAACCGCGTACGAACAAAGTGGATTATATCAAACGTATTATCGGATTGCCCGGCGAAACCATAGAAATGCGTGAAGGGCGCTTATATATCAACGGAGAATTAATTGAGCGTAAATTCGTGGGGCAGGAACGATATACAACCGAACAAGGGACCGCTTTGTTTACGCATTATGTCGAAACGTTGCCGGATGGTTTTGAACATCCGATTTATGAATTGGGTGATTATATGCAATATGATACCTATGGACCGTTTACGATACCGGCAGACCATTATTTTATGATGGGGGATAACCGTGATAATTCCGCAGACAGTCGTTATTTCGGTCCCGTTCCGGATATTAATTTAGAAGGACGCGCTGAATTTATTTTCTATTCCAACAATGGGGCCGGTTACGTCTTTGAATTTTGGAAGTGGGGCGACAGTTTAAGATTAGACCGCTTTTTCACAAGGATAAAATAACATGTTAAAAGAATTATTTCATAATCAAGACTTATTAAAACAGGCGCTGACCTTGTCCCATCACGGCAAGTCTGCCCCCTATGAACGATTAGAATTTTTAGGAGACAGAGTATTGGGATTGATTGT
>JAZKXP010000017.1:0-2616 GCA_045611665.1 Alphaproteobacteria bacterium
TACTACACCCTGTATCATCCGCTTGGTTACAAGGGATTGCTATCTCATGATGACTTAATAAGCTCTTATTCCCTAACGCTTTACATGCCGATACGGCATCCCACCAAGTCATGGGATCATTTGAGATATAATACGTGGTATTGTCTATATCTACCGTTCTAAATTGAGGCTCAGCTTCTACACAATTATCACTGGGGGTCGGATTATAACAACTGTCCTTTGTATCCGCACAATAATAACCTTTACCACAATTACATGTTTCAGCTTGACAAGTTTCTCCGACGCACCAACCGGATTGACCATCTACTGTACATTTGGCTTCGTAATCAGATACCGGCATGCATGTTTCGTTTTCACATTTTTGGCAAGTACCACAAACGGTATCTCCGCATTGTTCGCCAGTTTCTCCGCCTGTATCGGTTGTTCCTGTGCCTCCGCCCGCAAAGTAAAAGGTCATTGTGTTATCTGTGCCACACGTTTCATTGGAATTGGCATGTACGGCATTAATATCGATTTGCACTGCTGTATTTGCCAATCCGTCAAACACCATTTGACACACGGACTGAGGGATTTTTTTTGTAGTTCCGACGTCAAACATAATTAATCCGTCATCGGAGTATGCCGGATTCGCAAAATCGTAAATTGTTGTTTCTTTGTCCCATTCGGCCAGAGAGAGTGTGGCTCGCCCTTGACTGGCTTGTGTCATTAAATCAACGGTTCTTAAAGAAATATCGTGTATGGTTTGATTCGCTCGGTATTTGTTCATCCCGTAACTGTATCCCGCAATCGCCCCAACAGACAGAACACCGATAATCGCCAAAGTGCCCAGCATTTCTACCATAGAACGACCGGATTCAAAATTAATTTGTTTCATAAATAGGGTTCCTTTCATATACAAAAAATCGCCTCAGGCGAGGCGACTGGAAGTTGAACCCTATCCATACGTATAGTGCGGTATATTCACCGCGATGGCTTATTTTACCGCCCTCCAGTCAATGCCGGAAAGGCTGTAATTTTGTCCGCATTGGGACACGTATGGACGAGGGGTTCAATCCTCACATCAAGTTCGCCTGATGCAACAAGAACTATATCAGACAAATTGGATAAAATCCACTGTTTTATTTAAAATTATAAAAAAAAAGTGAAAATATTTTTATTCTTTTTGATCCCGAAAACGGGTTAAATTGACGATTTTATTAACGCCGACCGTTCCTTTAACAATGCTGAACACACGTTCCAGTTCTGCGGTATTTTTAGCAATTCCCATGATATACAAGGTACCATTTTCCATAATTAATTTATAATTGCTGGAATCGATATGGCGTGTAAACGTCAATTGTGTTCGAATAGCACCGGATATGGCGGCGTCGGTGTTGACAATATCTAATGCCGGTGGTAAGTCAATGCGAATGTAATTATAAACTTGTTTCACATCCGGTGTGTTCCAAGTCGTTTCCAAAATGTGCTGAATGATATCCACATTGGGTAACGCGCCGGTCAGTAAGACTTTTCCTTCAAACACGTCTGGAGAAATGTCTAATCCGAGTTTGGGATCTATTTCCACAAAATCTTCACGCAAAGACATGCTGATTTGAACATCTTTTAAATCATCTGACAAACTGCGGTCGTCCAAAATAACGGTTGTGATTTTTCTGGCGCCTGTAAATAATGTGCCGGCGAACTGGCATCCGCTGAGGAAAACACATAACAGGCCGACCCACAGGTGTTTCACATAATCCTCCACGCATCTTTAATGTGTATCGGCCACCGCCACGGCAGGCAAATAACGGCGTCATAGCGTACTCGATAGGTTTGATAAATGGGATATCGTTTTAGGTAGGCAGCACTGGCACGGGCAATACGCATTTGGTTTTCTATGGTGATGGCGTCCACTCCTTGTGCATATGTTTTACGTTTTTTAACCTCAACAAATACCAATGTTTTACCTCGGCGGACGATGAGGTCTATTTCGCCGGCACCTGTTCCACGACCGGTTACTACGTTCATTCCAACCGGTAGATAACCTTTTAATATGAGTGTCACTAATGCTAATTTTTCGCACAAATGACCGATTTTATGATGACTGACCATTGAGTTCTACCGCTCGTTTGTAAATTTGTTTTTTGGGTTCTTGCGTCATTTGAGACACTATTTCGGCGGTATCTCTGACTGATGAGGTTTTGAGAGTTTTTAAAATCAATTTATCGATATCTGTCGGCGAAAAAGCTTTTTGTGATTTATCTGCCCGATCGATGACTAAGACGAGTTCTCCTTTGGGGGCTCCGTTTTGTGTATAGTAATTAATTAAGTTTTGAACGCTGTCAAGGCGTGTTTCTTCAAATTTTTTCGTAATTTCACGCACGACGGCCATTTGACGGTTTCCGCAGACGGTTAAGATATCGTTTAAAGTTTTGATTAATCGATTGGGGGTATCATAGAAAATAACGGTTGTGGGTAAATCTTTGATGCCCTGTAAAGTTTGTTGACGAGCGGTGGATTTCGGAGGTAAGAAACCGCCGAAATAAAAACTGTCTGACGGCAATCCGGACAATTGTAACGCGGATAGAACGGCGTTGGCTCCGGGAACGGTTGTAACAGGGATGTCATGTATCCGAC
>JAZKXP010000018.1:0-20608 GCA_045611665.1 Alphaproteobacteria bacterium
CCACTTTTAAAAAGTGGTTTTTTCGTTAGTGCATAACAAAAAAGGAAGTCAATAAAATGATTTTGAATAAATTGAAATATAACTTTGAATCTGGTCGTTCTATGGTGGAAATGCTAGGGGTTTTGGCGATTATCGGTGTTCTGTCTGTTGGGGCGATTGCGGGATACAGTTATGCGATGGATAAATATCGGGTGAATGAAACAATTAATGATGTGAATATGCGAGGTATTGATTTAGTGCGTCAAGTTGCCACGAAACAAGCCCCTGATTTATCCGATTGGCCCACTGTATCACAAGCCGGATATACCATCAGTGAGGCCAATTTAAGCGCCGATGGTGAGGCCTATTTTAGTATTTCGGGTATGTCTCAACGTGTGTGCGAAATGGTCTATGAAGGAATTCAAAACAACCAGACGACCGTAGCCGAAATTAACGAAGCAACAAACGGAGATGCCACCGATTGTCAATCCGACAATAACACCATGACATTTTTCTTTATTACGACGGCCGGGGGCGAAGGAACAACTGTTGATGAATTATGTCAAAATGTCACCTGTCAAGAAGGATATTCTTGTACCCATGGGATTTGTATGAGTGAGGAACTGCCTCTTTTGATGACTGGTGGTGTGGTATGTAATAATAAGACGGGGGAATGTGGAGAATGTGAATATTGTGGTGAACGCTGTTTGCCTGTTGATGATGGTACAGCATGTGATAATGGAGTGTGTCAAAATGGAATTTGTCTTGGAACGGAGGGGTGCACAGATAACTCCTACTGTAATCCGGGATTTTATTGTGAATTTTTAAATTCTTCTGATACAAATAAAACTTGTATTAAAGCAGAATTTTACAAAGTACACTTGGCTGAAATTAATCAAACAGTTTACATATCCAAAGATGCAGACAATGAAAGATTATTATCAATTTGTGAAGCAATTGATAAAAAGCTAATTGATAAAGATTATTTTATGTCTGATACATTTAATAATGCTATAAAAAACAACGGTCATATTACCGCCTGTGTTATAACAAATAATGGGTCATATTATGCTACTAGTTTAAATGATTGCGGTAACGGTTGGGGACATGCTATCTGTGTAGATAAGTAAGATAAACTTTTCCCCTCTATGTTTTGAGGGGGATTTTATTATTTTAACATATCATATACCATACATACGGCATCTATAGGACCTTGGCGGGTGGTGTAGTATCCTTTACGGATGCCATTTTCAACAAAGCCTATTTTTTCATATAATTTTTGAGCTGGGATATTGTCCGAACGTACCTCTAAAAATATTTTAGATACTTTGGCAAGTTGGGCGTAATCCATCATCGTCATGAGCAAATTTTCGGCAACGCCTTGGCGTCTAAAATCCGGATGGGTACAAATGGTCATAATTTCCATTTCATCCAACACATGCGAACACAAAATAAATCCCTTTTCATCGCACCAACCGATTGTTGTCGGCAACTTTAACAACTCGGCAAAGGCGTGTTCTGTCCATGGCTCATCAAACGACGCAGAATGCAATTCCGCCAATGCACACATGTGAGCCGGCAACACATTACACAGTGACATCGGCATCTCTCAAATACAATGGTTCCGGCGGCAGAGGATGTTCTTTTCTGGCCAGTGCAATTTTACCGATAGACACGGCGGACGGAGAAATTTTTTGTATCATATCGCACCCGATTTCGGCCGATAATTTTTCGGCACAATCTCCGATTGCCGTAAATGGCAAAGCGTGTTTTAACTCGTCTGCCGATTTTATCACAGGATGTTCCATCGGATGCCCGTTGTCATCAAATTTCTGAGTAAAATAATCGCCTCGTTTTGTATCTAAAACAACAATAATTGGTTTTAAAACCCCATAGGCAAAAGATTCAAAATTTGTCACACCATATACAGGTACATTCAAAGCCAATCCAATCCCTCTGGCTGTTGATAATCCGACGCGCACACCGGTAAAAGATCCCGGCCCTACGGCTACAGCCACACCATTAATATCGGATATATCCACACGGGCGTCAGATAATACATCCCGTATAATCGGGACTAACGCTTCGCCTTGCCCCCGATCCATTATCTGTTCACGATAGGCTAATACTTTTTCTTCATCCAATACGGCAACACTTAAAGTTGCAGACGATGTATCTAATGCCAAAATAAACATGTTTTCTCCTTTTAAATAAATATAGTTTTCGGCACTTTAAAAAACAAGCTGGTCAAATTCTAATGCGCCTTAACCATTTTAATATTTAATTTTTGTAATGCATCTTCAATCGGAATAAATCTGGAATATACGGACCCCACATATTTATCCCCAACAATAGATACAGCAATACCGATAACATTGCCGAATTCATCCACCAATGGTCCGCCACTATTACCGCCGGCAATCGGAATGCTGGCTTGAATATAGCTCATATCCGTCTTTTTAGAGTGACGGAAATTGCTGATAATTCCTTCGGTAATCGTTACTTTTTGACTTTCATGTAAGGGGGTACCAATGGCATACACCTTATCCATCATTTCCACCGTACCGGTTGTTTTTAAAGCCATAACCGGATTATCAAAGGCCTCTACCTTCAACAGCGCGACATCCCGCCCTTTATGCACACGGACAACTTTCGCCAGATGAGACGTACCCGAAAAATCCGTGACTGTAACATGTCTCGCTTCACCCACGACATGATAATTGGTCAACGCATAACCGTCATCGTTAATATAAAAACCACTGCCATGCCCACCATTTGTACGGATTGTTAAGACAGCTCGGCGAATAAAATTAAAGTTTTCCTTAATTGGTTTTTTATATAGCTTAGCAGATGTGTTTATCTCCATCTTCGGATAATGTTGTTCATCTGCGTCATAATCCGGATTGTCATCACCTTTAACGGCGAACCGATAAAATTGTTTGGTACGACCTAAATCCGCTGCAGCATTTTTAATGGCATCAATAACTAATAATTGTAATCCGCCCTCTGCCGGTTCATCTATTTGACCGACGCCATCCGTTTCAATTGTAGCCAACGTTTTTTGACGGAGTGTATCGTACAATTCCCATTTAACTTTAACATAGGCCGAACCGCCTGTTAACCCAACATACATTTGAGTCAATCCGTTGTATAAGTGACATACATTCATTTTTAAATCTGTAACAGTTGCGGCCAAAACAATTTCTGATCGAGCATACGATTTTCCCTCATCAAAAGCCGATTGTTTTAAAGAAACAACATCGTATCCTTGCTCTTGTAAAGGTCCCTCTATGGCTTCTGCCAATTCATTTTTGTATCGATAAACGGAAATTTTACCGGATTTCCAAAAAGCTTGAGACCGATTAAAACGGTATTTCATATTATAATTACATGACCAAATCCCAATACTGACATTCGGAAAAGATAATCGCCAGTACGGATAAACCGCATACAATTCACCGGTTGGAATATCGAAATCAAGCGCTTGAAACTGAACGGGACGTTTTTCGGAAAAACGTTGAATTTTCCCAACTTCTTCATGAACGGTCGGCTGAGGCAATTCCAAAGCCATTTGGCAAGAAGTCAACATCAAACACACTAAAAAAATAAATCGTTTCATATGGGTTTTCCCTATCATAGTATTTAGTTAACATACTATGAAATATACCAAACGTCAAGAAACAATTATACCCTCTCTTAGAAATTGTACTCTGGAACAAAAGAACCGGTCGGACCGGCCGGTAGTTTTCAAGATACAAAAAAACCTCCCACACTGGGAGGTTCAAAAATAAAGTATCCTATCTGACATCCGGTATTTTAATTTGTGCAATAAATCCGGGACGAATACGTTGTTTTGCATAACGCGTATTAACCATAGAAACGGCATATGTCCCCACGCCCATAGCAGCAGCAGCATCTTCAAAAAAATCTTCTGCCGTTTTATCGTATCGTGACACATTCATCAAATATAATAAACAAGCTTGTCCTTTTTCCGCAATACCACACCGCGGCGTTTGCCTTGTCAAATCGGGATTGGGAACAACACCTTGCAACCCTTGTTGTTTCTGAGGTGCCGGTTCAGAGGAACCTCCAAAGAAAACAGCCCCTAACAACATACCAAACAACAGAACGCCCCCTATCACCATTGCCATTATTTTTGTGGTCAAAAACTTAGCCGGTAAGTTGAAATCGACGGCAAAATTATCATCATATAATCCTTTAACCGGTGTTTCTTGAGGATGCTCCTTCGGCATAAACACCGGTGTCGGAGCCTTTGGTGGCACAGGTGGTGCTTTAAATCCATTTTCCATTTCCTATTTTCCTTCCGATAATAAACGAATAAATCTTAATTTTAACGTAATTAACAATTCTCCGTCCCCTTCTAATCCGGCAGCAGACAAAGGCAATCCGATTACGGCTAATTCTTCGTCAACTTCTGTCCATGCTTGGAACGTTGACAATTGACCACCGGTTGTGTTTAAAGAAACAACCGTTTCCACCTCTTGCGGATTTTTAATTTGAGTACTTAACATAACGGATAAAGGAGATACCGAAGCCGAACTCAAAGCACACCGGCCGACATCAAAACGCATTTTCCATCCGTGTGGCACAATTGCAACGCCTTCACTGATTAAGGTCGGTTGATAATTCGGGCGCAAGGCGCTTAACAAATCCTCCGTTCTTTTTTTGTGTCCCATAGACAAGATTTTACCGGCAATACCATTTTTCGCCGTATAAACACGGCCCGGACCAAAACGATTGATAACTTGTTGCCAATCGGCAGAAGCCACCGGTTTTAAAGCATATACCTGAGTATCGGCAACCAACAGTTTACCATCTTTTAAAATACCGTCCATCAGGTGATTAACCGTTTCTTCTTCAGCTCGGCTCAATGTCAACATGATGGAAAAATCTTTCCAATTCGGAACGGCCGTTTTAATACCGGCACCACGTAAAGCATCTAAAACGGCAAACACGACAGACCGATTATCCGGCAATTGCAATTCAAACTGTCCCCGTTTGGAAACAGTTAATCGTTTAGCACCGGCATCATAGCGATAAAAAACATCGCCCACCCGTGTCAACTCGGCAATAACCGGCTCTAATTCCCCATATAAATCAGACGCATTCAACTCAGGATAAACACGATCTTGAGTATAAACAGAAATATCGGCCTCCTTCACCAGACGTTGTAAGGCTTGATCAATCGGCATCGTTTCAAAAGAAAAACCATTTACTTCAAATCTTGGCAATGCATCTTGCATATCAACCTGACGCAAGGTAAAATCGGCCGGCGATAATGACAAAGTGGTCATAACCTCAATATCACCAAAATCCTTAACATCACATCTGAATGGGCTTTCTAAATTCAGATTTTGCACAGACGGCAAAGTAACCGCGATGGGTTTTTGCGGAACAATCTGACCGCGCACAAGACCCGTTGCTTGAGCTTCAGCACCGGAAAATGACAACAATCCTAAAAAAAGAAAACCGTAAAAGAGTTGTTTTTTCATATATTTTCCTTTCATTTTTTTAAGACGCATCCCCACCCGTTTGAGTTGGATTTTGAGTGGGCTTTGATCCAAATGTAAACGACATTTTACGTTGTACACCATTTTGAGACGTTTGTGAAGTGTTTTTTACTGCCCCGGATTGTTTTTCCCGATCCGTTGCGGATGCTGCAACATTTTGAGTCGGCTGAGCCGCATTTTCGGGAGATAAATTACCTTGAGCTTCAATCTTTTCATATTCTTTTTTCAGCTCATCATCATTCATATTTTCATACGGATCATCAATCATTTCAAATCCATCGGGTGCCGGACCTAAATACTCTTTTTCACCGGATAAATCCATAAGGCCTAACTTATCTTTCAAATCATCAACCGTCAACGGCATCAACGGTTCATAATCTGATAACATCTCATGCCCCTCTTTAGCTTGTTGTTCGTAAGCAATTAATTTATCTTGTAAAAATTTAACCCCATTCGGCCGAATTGTATTAATTAATTCATAGGAGTCAACTTGTGCCAACACTTCTTTCAGCTCGGCAATCGTCTTATCCAGAACATCGACCAAAAATCCATAATGACGGTACATATAAAAATCCGTATATCCCAACTCTAAGCACAAGAAGGAAATCCAAGCTTCAACGTTAGACACGAAATCCACTTGACGGAACATACGCCGTGCCCGCCAAGACTCTTCACTTTCCGCTTGCAGAGGTGTTTTATTTTGAGCTGGCGCTTCCGCTGCAATTGGATCAAATACATCTGTACGATATGTTTCGGGAGGAATTTCTCCCGTTTCTTCAGACAAACTCTCATGTTCCATACCACCGGATAAAACCGGAGTTTTTTCAGATAAAACCTCGGTAGTTGACGATAAAACAGCCCTTTCCTCGACCGTTTCTGTCCTTTGAGCAGAAGTATCCCCTACAACCTCCTGTACCGTCTCTGTTTGATAAGACGACAAGCTCTGTTTTGTTATCTCGGCCGCATCTGGCAAATTTTCAGATTGTACAGGCTCACTCGGCTGTTCTTCCGAAAAAATATGATTAATTTGTTCTTGAGATACCTGTATCCCCGCCTCTGTAGCAGGAGACACTGCCTGCTCTTGCGCAAACGGATTATCCAAAGGAGTGGTATTTTGATGAGTAGCCTGTCCCTGATGACGCAATTTTTCCTTCAGCTGTGCCACGGCATCTTCACCAACGGCTCCAAAAAAACTCAGCCAATGTTCCAAAACAGGAACACGCTCTAATGTTTCTTGATAATCAAGAGGCGTTTCTTGCATCAAATACGATTGTAATTCATTCCACGCTGTCGTAGCTGCATAGTAATTAAAAGCATGATCCAAGCGTTCTCGAGTATCATCGGACACCCCTTCCATATCGGCATAAATCGTTTGTGTCCAATCGGCTCCGAGTTCCTCCTCAGCAGCCGTAACAAATGCGGTCAAACTATCCGGATCTCCCGTATATTGCCCCAATAAGTCTACCAACCGTTGATTTGCCATATCATACTATCCTTTCCAATCGGGCATTGTCTGCGTTGTGACGTCATCTGCCTCATCATGAAGCGCATGCGGCGATAAAGTCGAATGACGTTTGTGTCCGGAAACTGACTCTACATTATCTGTCATTTCTCCAATCGGTTCCAATTCCACTTCTGCGGGATGATAAACCGGTTTTTCCTCACTACGATAACGCGATGTATAAACCGTTTGCGAAGTATCTTGCGCAGGAATGGCAGCCTCCTCCTCAATCATCACGGCATAGGCATCTTGAGGCGCCGATTTAACACGCTGAGCCAGCTTTTCCACCGTTTCAAGTTGCCGTGCAGATAATTCCTGTGTTTGTTTTAAAATTGTATCAATATTGGCATTCATTTGAGCATTTTGTTTTTCCAATAACTCAGACAATAATTCTTTTTGCGCCTGCTGCAAGGAAGATAAATCCGATGTATTTCCAACCCCATTCATACCGGCCACCACATTTTGATTAATCTTTTCAAGCGCTTGAGTTAAAAAAGCATTTTGTTTTTCTAAGGCTTGTTCAAAAGCACCCAGCTGAACCGCCGCAACAGGAGTATCCGCCACCCGCGTCCCATTATCTGTTTGAGGAGAAAATACGAACGGTTGAACCTCATCCGGAGAAGGTAAATAGCTTTCTTCATGACGATATTTGTAAGCATCTTCCGCATCATCTTCCGAAATAACACTGTCAGTATCGTTTTGTTTGGCCCGTCCTTTTAAAAATTCAAAATATTGTCGAACGACAGCCCCACCGACAATATCGGGTAAGGCCATCTGAACTTCAGGAGAAGAGTCCAACAACATCTTATTATAAGTTTCCAAAAACTCATCTCCGAACAAAGACAAATGACGATAGAGATTAACTAATCGTTTTGCCTCAATAAACGTATTATTTTGCCGTTTGGCCCGCTGTTTTAAAAAGGCCTCCAACACAGAGTTTTTAGAATTTACCGTTTCTTGCGTCATAAATCATCCTTATGGCATCGCAATTAACACAACTTTATGCATCTTATCCAGTTCCGCAGAGGTCACCTCAACCGTTTCATCGGGTTGTTGCGTTACCGCATATACCTTACCCAGCTTATCTTGATTTAAAGATACCAACTTAACCAACTCATTTTCCTGTGGCCATACGGCAATATCACCAACCATTGGTTTTTTCGCAGGAGAAGCCACCAAAACACATCTGTAAGGCAAAACCGTCCCCAACGTTTGAGTTGTCAAAGACACACCGTATAACTCTCCGTCATCCGACAAAGTAGAAGGACAGACCATAGAACCGGACGGAGCGGATTTATCCAATTTAATTAATCCGTTTTCTGCCGGGAAACCGTAAATAGACACGGTTTGTTCTTTGGCATCGGCACTTTTTAACATAAAACGACTGACCGGCAAATCATTATATCCGCCCTTAGACACATACAATCCGGATTTTCCTTCAGCTTGTTTTAATTCTTCCAAGGCACCGGACATATCCAATTCATAAATTTTAAGTTGCAATTCCGTATCCGAAAAACCCAACGCTCTGGCGATATCTTTAAATGTTTTTTCATCCACTTCACGTTGCCCCATTTCGATACGATGGTAAACGGACAACGTCATCTTTGCCCCCTTGGCAACTTGATTTAATGTCAGTTTTTTTTGACCACGTATATAACGCAATCCGGCTCCCAATGTTTTCAATCCGCCCCCTTCGTTAATATGACTGCGTCGTTCTTGTTCGGTTTTCCAAGCTTTAATCACTTCCGGCTGAGAAGAATGTTCAGACACGAAAATAGCCTCCTTCGGACAATCTAAAAATTTAGAAATAATCTCCAGTTGTTCTTCATCAATGCGCCGATATCCTTTTTCAATCTTACTAATCGCCGACAAACTCAGCCCCAAAACTTCAGCCAACTTTTTCATCGGTTTACCACGCACACGGCGGAACATCCTGATTTGATTGGGAAAAATAATTTCTTCCATAAGACTTCTCCTTTTGTTTCATGACATGCTGACATTACTATACACCAAAAAAAATTTTTAGAAAATAGACAAAATAAAAAAAAATCATTTTTTTTTACATTTTTTTCAAATTAAATGAAAAATAGATATACATTCAGCGTCACATCAAAAAAAATCCCGCCTTAAAAGCAGGATTTTTTCAAAAACGGCATACAATTGACCAATCACCTTCAGCTATACGGAACGCCGATAATTTGCTGACCGTCCCCGATTCAAACGTTTAGCATTGCGTTGATGATGATTGCCCATCCGTCTGGCCTTAGACGCAACAACGGAAGCACCGCCACGAATAATCATTCCCAATCCACGGGCAATATTTCCATTAGACATCTCTTTACCGCCCCGTTGTATATTGCCGTATCCGTGTTCACGTTGAGCAGCTGCCTTCGGATCAGCGCGTAAAGATGCCTCTTTTTCCTGTTGACGTTTATCACCGACACTCTGTAACTTACCGGCCATTTTATCCGAAAGACCGGCAACAGCCGTACCTGCTTTATTCATCATATCGCCCACAGCCTTTGCCGCCGGATTAATAGCTGTACCTGCCATTTGTTTTGCCATACCGCCAACGGTTTGCATAGCACCTTTTGCCTGCATCATGCCACCCTTCAGTCTGTTTTTCAATCCGCCTTGAGCCGCCAACGCTTTACCGGCATTCATCATATCGGCTCCGGCAGCGGACATTGACAAACCTTTCGACTGTAATGATGTTCCGGCTTGACTGACAGAGGTTCCGGCCTGACGGCTTTTCTCTGAGAACGAACGCATACCTTGAGCCGCACGTTGAGAGGTATTCGTCGGACCACCGTCTTTTTGCATACGTCCGCCGGAAGAATTACGACGCCCCGCCACACCGGAGAGCTTAGACCCCATTTTTTTCGCAGCACCATGCGCCATTTTACCAGCTGCACCGCCACCGATACCAGCTAACTCCATACCTTGTTGGACTAATCCGCCCAACACAGCCATTGCGACAGAAGGAATACCCGGAGACACACCCGTTAAGAGCGATACCATTTGTCCGACCCCTTGGACCATCTTAACCGCCATAAACGTAACAACGATTAACTTCAACGGGAACATAAAACCATTAAACAAATCGAATAATCCCGATACGTTATCCGCCCGCATCAATGAAACAATCTGATTCTCAACACTGCCGGACGCACCGGGCACTGCTTGAAACATGTTCATAAAGATAACCATATACAGGGCCATCATAATCGCCAAGCCGACAAATTCAGCCAGACAGTATATGAGTAAATTCCAACCACGTGTTGCATAATCTCGAGAAATCGGGAAAGCCCATGCCACAACCAACAGAGGAGTTAACACAATGGTAAATCCTAATTTCCAAACAATATCAACAATATAAAAACTTAAAAATAAGGTCACAAACCCAAACGAGGCCGTTATTGCCAATCCGACCAAGAAATAATCGAATAAAGGAATAGTCCCCAAAGGCAATCCCAACCAAGATAAAATATTCGACCCATGTTTTACCGAGTAACACGAAAACGATTCGCCGATAGCCGTAAATGGCGTCACTTGCGTATAGGCACGACAAGCCAAACACATCAACCCGCTGTAAGATTGGGCATCCAGGACAACCTCGTCCTCCTTAAGATCCATCAATTTTAATTGCTCTTGAGAGTATTTAAACGAACTGTTTTTCATATTTTCACAGTGTTGCAAGCAGTTTTGTTTCGGATCTCGTGAAACCATCGGACTGCCGAGTTCGGCATTGACCGTCTCAAAAAATGAACGCCCGTTAGCATCTTGCAAAGCCGATTCGGTTATCGTTGTCGTTAATCCGGCCGTCATTTGAATAAACGGCGACACAACAATGCTGTAAAGATTGACAATCGGAGTATGCAAAATGGCCACCGCAATCATAACCGTAATGCATCTGATTAAAAATTCAGTCAAAAAACTGCCATGATCATCGTATCCCATACCGGCAATCAAGCGCAATACTTTGGCTGCAATCCAAAATAAGAATATCACACCCAACAAATCAACGGCAAATTCTTTCAAGGCGATATAGGCAATACCCGCCACACGTTGAACAGACAGCAAAAAGGCATCCACAATTGTACATACCCAACAATTTTTAACATGTTGTACGACATTTTGTGCAACTGTTCGACATGTTGCCTCATTTTTCTTATCTATTTCTGCACAATGTTCTATATATTCTTCGGCACAAGATTTTGCAGAAGAGGCATCTTTAATACTGGATGATGACGCCCGCTGATAAGCAGCCCGTTGTTCGGCGGTTCCGTTGTTCATATGGTCACCAATCCAGTCATTACCCCAACCCACCCCATCGGCGTTGTCGGTTGCGGCATCCACGCTCATTCGTCTGACGTTAGCCAGCACATAAAAAGCATTTGCCCGAATAGCCGCATCGTAGGTATCTCCGCTGGGATTACACATTTCGGCGGCAGCATTAATACAGTTTACGATAACGCATGCCATAATGGCATCGGAAGCAAATTCACTGGTAAAAACGTTACCGCCCAAAACAGCATCTTTCATCGCTTGGGCCGTTCCGGAAACAATCGACCCTTCCAACAACAGTTCAATGGTACTCTTACCGTTGTGCTGACCACCACAATCAACCATCTGATAAGCGGCCTCTGCCGGTTTGGTCATCAACAAACCACCGACTAAAGCCAATGCCACAACCATCCAACCGCGACGTTTAAATGTTATGATGGCATACGTTAAAATCCCGATAACACCAATAACTGTCACAGGTAAAATATACGGCACAGCCCAATCCACTCGACCATACGACAAAGCGACAATCAACAGGACTAATCCCAAAGTCTGTAAATAGTGTCTTAGAACCTTCATAACATTTCACCTCGCTTTCTTTTTTATCTGAAATTAACCCAAAATATTTCCTCTATTTAATCGGAAGACCACCAGCCTTGGCAGCACCACCACCTTTAGCACCATCGCCCTTACCGCCTTCCTTACCTGACGTCCCTTTGCCTTTACCATCACCGCCGCCTTTACCGTCACCGCCACCTTTAGCACCATCGCCCTTACCTTCTTCCTTACCTGACGTCCCTTTGCCTTTACCGTCACCGCCACCTTGAACGGCACCGCCACCGGGACTACCAGCGGCAGCAGCCAGACTTGATGCCGATGAAGCGGCGTTTTTACCGGCATTGGCAATATCACTCACCGCCTTAGAAGCACTGCCGTCGGAAGACTCACCGCCCGCACCACTACCAGAACCGGTATCCATGACCTCTGCTGTCGTTGCTTTAACTTCTTCTTTCATCTGCTCTTTAATACGATTAGCACCGGCCTTGATTAAGCGGTCCCCTCCCGGAACACCACAATATGACAGCACAGCCCCGGCAGCTATCATCATGGCACTGATAGCCAGTTGCTTGATACCGCCAAATAACGCAACAACTTGAGATTTGGCAGAATCCCCCCCAAAATATCCGGCAATATGCGGAATGGAATTTTGGGCACGATTCACAATAAGGATTAAAGCAATAAAGCTTACAGCCTCAATACCCAACCGTGCCATTTGAGCGGAAAAACGAGGATCTGACGTTTGACGGGCAGCACTGAATATACCGCTGAATGTTTCGGAACTGGCTGCAAATGTTTTAAGTACGGTAATGGCCAATGCGATATAAATACAGGCAATTAAAATCGTCACCATTGATCCGAATACCACATCCCATGCCGGCTTTAGCCATCCTTTTGTTGGCGGAAATACCCAAGCTACCAAAATAAACGGCGATAAAACAATCACACAGCCGATACGGAACATGCTGTCTATGTACATCCACGGGAATACCAACGACATGATAAAGAATATCGGAATAACCATAAAAAATCCGATTAAGATATTGGCAATATTACCCGAAGCCACCATTGTCCATCCCAATTGAACACCCGAATTTAACGCAGCATAAATTTGATAGATAATAAATTGCATACTCTTTGATGCCAAATCAGAAAACACCACGCACGTTTGCTCCGTGGTCGAAGCAATAAAATCTTGAGGCTGGACCAAATCTGCGGTTTCCGCCAAAACCCCAACTAACAACAAACGTGCCAGATATGTAAAAATCAAAATCGGCGGTTCAATAATTAAATTCAAAAAACACAAAAATTGATCTTTCGACAACAAAATCGCACTAACGACAAGAGCCTTGAACAATGTAATGGCAACGGTTCTGAAGTATTCTGCCAAATCGGGTTCGAATAAAGATGTGACCAATTTAACAGTCTTAAAGGCTAACCAAAATAATAATCCGACCCCCAACAAGACGACTGCTTTTTCAACAAGCATCTGGTACAATTTATAAATTAATGCGTTAATATTTTCAAAAACGATTTTATACATTGTGCAAGACCAACAATTGTTGACCACTTCATCGGCATTGGCTTGGTTCAGCTGCTCAGCCTCACACCCACTTAAAACACACACCAAAGCCACCAGCATGCCGATTTTCAGCATACCGATTAAAGCCTGGCCATGTTGTTTTAAGTACTGCCTCATGGATGGGTCCTCCGACTATCTTAAACGTCTTTGTTTGTCTTTTTATCGGTTTTGGGTTTTTGTTGGTTCTGCTGCATGGCAATATTCGCCATTTGAGCAGCATTTTCACTGGTCCTAGTGGCCTGTTCTGCCGCAGAACGAGCAGCCCGAGCAATATTTTCAGCCTCACTGCGTGAGCGGTCAGCACTTGAGCTATCGGACGCAGCACCTGAACCACTACCGGAAGCAGTTGGAGTAACTGCCGGTGCAGCAGGAGAACTCGGTGTCTCAGAAGCTGATGGAGCTGGAGCTGGAGCTGATTCTGGCGCTGGTGCCGGTGCCGCAGGAGAACTCGGTATCTCAGAAGCTGATGGAACTGGAGCTGTTTCTGGCGCTGGTGCCGGTGCCGGCGCCGGTGCCTGTGCTCCACCCGTCTCTCCGGTTGAATCACTTTGAACAAATGTGGCTGCCTCACTTCCAGATGCCGTTCCCGAAGAAGCTGACTGACTTGCTTCTATGCCGGCTGAAGATACAGGCGGTGTTTGAGAGCTGTCTGCAGGTTTAGCGTCGGCAGTCTGTGAAGGTGTTCCTTGTGTTTTTTCCGTTTTCGGTTCAACCGGAGCCATCGTAACCTCTCGACCAATTTCTTTTCCGGTCGCCGGATCGAATTTAATATTGGTTTGTTTTCCGTCCGGAGAAATGATTTCAGACGACACTTTACGATTAAGAGCATCCGTATTAACTGTCGTTTTGGTTCCGTTCTTATCATAAAATTTCTGCCATCCGCTGCCGTCTTTATTGCGGAAACTTTCCGTCATCAAACGGTTATTTTTATCGTACAGTTTCATCATTTGGGAACCGTCACGATATGAGAAAGATTCGGCAGCCAATGTACCATCTTGATTGAACGATTGTTTCAGTTGTGTACCATCTGTGCCACGATAATGCTTCTCAGTAAGCGGTCCGCCACGACCGGCATGATTTGTTGTGCTTTTAACAAAAGACATATTCGCCGGATTGACCCCGGGATTCGTCCCGCCGGCCCCCATTTTCAAAGGATTGGTGGCTCGGAATGAAGCCCTGTCTGCCGCTTTTTTATTATACAGATTGCGTACGGCATTCCCTATGCGCAACGCACCGGCTACCCCACCGGTTGCAAAACTCAACGCTGCAAGACCAGCCTCTTTACCGATAGCAGCCCCCCATTTTTGACGTGTTGCCCCATCAATGCCAACCGCTTCCATACCGGCAATAGCACCGGCTTTTGCCATACCGGCCCCTCTTTTGGTTAAACTGGCTGATGTTTTTGCCATTTGGTCACCCACCCCTAAATTCGGGATAGCACCGACAAAACTGGAGGCCAATGTTGTCGCGGTTCCCAACAACTTAAATCCGATAAAACACATCACTAACGTCACCAAGAAAGAAGACCCGCTCATCGGTATCAGTTTTGCGGCTTGCGCCAACTGGTCTTTAACTAAATATTGAATAACGGCCTCACGGTTCGGAATGGTCGCTGTCATCAAGTGCATAATCAACACCAAAACGACCGATAAACACAAAAAGATGGCGCACGTACTGATAAACATATCCCACGCTTTTTTGGTATATCCGACCGTCGCCGGGAAAACCCAAAATATAATCCACAGCGGAGCCAAGGCACACACAAAGGCCATACGTATCAACCCGTCAACCAACTTAAACGGAAGAGCAATCATAATTAACAGGTGGCCGATCATAATCAGAACACCGGCCGCCATATATCCTACGTTAGGAAAGACCTTTAACCACACACAACATTCATGGAAGGCCGTTGCAAACAATGTTGCCCCCAAAACCACACCGAACATCAACGACGCACTGGCCGTACGTAAGAAACAAATAAACTCAGCCTTCACATCATCCGTAAAAGCCTTTGGCATTTCATTTTCATTTTTGATAGAGGCCGCTTGACGAGCTTTTTCAGCGATATTTAAATCTTCACATACCCCCATAAATCTGACACTTCCTTGTGATTTGCGTTGAAGATCTTGCATGGCCGTAGTCAATGTCGCTATACCACCCCCCTTTTCCATAATCGTTTGACCGAGCGATAAAGACAATGTCAACATCGGCGATACAACATGGGCAAAAATAGCCAACGAAAAAGTCAAAAAAGCCATTGCAATAATGGCACGCCCCAAATGGCGGAACATATCATTTAAAAATTGCATAACATCAACGGCTTGTAAAGAGGTCAACATTTTAGCCACTTTGAAGGCGATTGAAAACAATAATCCAACCCCCATAACCATCAAGAAAGTATTCGCCATACTTTTCACCAAATTGGTCGTCAATGTGTTCATTGCATCAAACAATGTTTCCATCATACCACAAAACCAACAAAAGGCAGTACCTTGACCAATCAATTGCATCATGACATCAATAAAAACACCGGTTGTCACACGACTAACCCAAAGGCCGACAACGGCAAATGCATCAGACGAAAACAGCATGATGCCAAAAAACGAACACACACACATTGCAATGATTATCGATATTTTCTTCATTGGCCACCTCATAAAAAACATGTTTTTATTTTATTATAACATACTTTTTGAAAAAAAAAACATTTTTTGTTAGATTATTAAAAAAAATGATGCTATACTGAGCGCGAAATTAACATAAGGAGCCCAAAAAATGAGTGCAAAAGAACAATTATTTTCCGTTTATCAAAAATTCTATGCTCAACGGCACGTTTTAACCGAAATGCCACCTTTAAGCATGGATTTATCAACTTTCACCCCCGAAACATTTGACTACGCAACCGCTCGTTCCGAAGTAGCGACCTTAGTATCTCGCTTAATGGGGGTACGGGACATTGATAAAGTAGAATTAAAAAACGCCTTGGACTTAATCGAAAAATATTACACCTCACAACCGTTTTGGAAAAATTTAATTTTGGACTATCTGTCTTTTACCAATAAAGAAGAAGCCGAAGAAGCATTCAATCGGGTCGCAAAAGCAAAACAAAGGGCGGAGACCGTTTTACGTGAAATTCAACAACAAGAAGCAAATGAAAAAGCCACAATTCAAGCCTACGCCGAACCGGTTAAAGCTCAAAAATTTGCTATCAATGCCGAAAAAATGATGCAAAACTACCTAAATATGTGTCGCAAAGATGCTAAAAAAGCGTGGGAAATATTAACTACAAACCCGGGATGGTTTTCCCCAATCATTACAACGGACAGCTCTGGAAATACCGTCTTAACGGCAGAACAAGCCGCAGAAGAAAACAAAAAAATTGGAAAATTTTTGAAGGGTTTATCTATTTAATATTGACATTTAAAAAAAAACAGTGTAGAATTTAAGAAAGATTGACAGAAAAAGGAGAACGCCATGGGATTTGAAACAGACGACGGATATTTTGAAAATGAAGAAGCCTACAAAGCTTTTCTTGCCGAACAAGAACAAAAAGAAACCATTCAACGGGCAGAGCAAAAAAGAAAAGAAGAGGAAGAACAACTTTACAATGAGGTGTTGCGTGGCAGATTACATCAGGTAGCGGACTCAGAGGTGTCCAGAGCTTCTTCATCACAGGATGCATCACCGGACCAAGAACAACAACCCGCCCAAACCAATGCCGCTGCCGAACAACAACCGAAGTCAACTTTTGCACCGACACTCGGCAGTGCCACTTTTGGCTCACCTGAGACAGAAATGCCTCAAACCGGTACTGGTGACTTAGACAACCAAGCGGTCCAGTTCACCCCTCACACGACATCGAACTCAACAACACAAGTTCCTCAACCGAACACCTCGTTTTCAAATCAACCTCACATGGAATCCGTATCCGGTTCTTATGATCCGAATACCAGTCCTGATTTTGTAAGACAGGCAATAGAGACACCGGCATCCACAATAGGGGCTGCGACTTATGATCCTCAGATGGCATCCCCGGAATTACAAAGAGCCGTTACAGACGCCGACAGAGCCTCTTTCGCCGCAAGAAATAACGGCGGAAACAACGGAGATGGCCAAAATAACGGCATCGTCGGAAATGGCGAGCAAGAAGCTAGCGCTTCGGAAAATCAAAATACCGACGAAAACGACCCGAGATATTATTTGTCCGAAGAAATGCTTCGGGCCAGACATATCCCGCAACCGTTCTGGTTGAGCGATCGTCGTAAAAAGGCTTGGGATGAGTGTATTGCCGGCGTTAAAAATGCTCAAGATCCGGCCGACATAGCTGAACAAATGATTTGGGCGATGATTGACTTGGGACCAAAAATGTATTTAGCCTACATCTTACATAATCAAGATCAAGAAGTGGCTATCAAAAACGCAGCCCAAACAGACCGTGAAGAATACGACAAGCAATTGTTGTTGATGAAAAATATGTCACCGATTGAATTTTCAAAAACAAAAGCTGACTGGGTCTTTGCCTCTGAAGAATTGCACAAGCAATTAAAACAACAAATTCCGGGTATAGCAATTGATGAAAACGGTTTTGTCGATTGGAAAAATTGTAACGAGGCTCAACAGGAAAAAATCAAAGAAAAAACAGCCGAGTTTGTAGCCAATCCAGAAGGACCGTACAAAGAGTTGGTTGAAAAATTCACACGCCGTGAATTTGGCGAAACGGAATTGAGCAATGAAGGTCGCGGTATGGCGGCTATGGCCGAACATTTCTTTAATCCGCAGTATTTAAAAAGGTTAAGAGAGAAAAATAACGGCGCCGGTCCGACAGCCCCACAAACGCCTCAACCGTTACGCACGCCGAAAGCTCCACAAACCAAAGAAGAAAATCAAGGGGTTAATGCGGTATTGGCTCAGGCTCAAAAAGGAAAATTACGAAATGTTCAAGCGGCCGATTTTGAAACATTACTCGCTCAAGGAACATCGGCCATTTCCGAATTTAGCGGAGCGGTACAAAAGTTCAACTCGATTTTAGATAAGGGGGCTTTAATTAACCAGGCCAGAAACGATCGGCCGGCACCACAATATGGGGCACAAGTTACCATGCAAAACCCATATGATCGGGGTCATGTCGCCTAAAAAAACAAGAAAACAAAACAACACAGACGGATAAACAAAAAATGTTTGTCCGTTGTTTTTATGCCCTCATCCAACAATCGCGTCATATCTTTTTCATCTTTTTTTTAATAAAAGAGTCTGGATTTTTATAAAAAAATGCTGTATAACTGCTATCAACAGGAGTTAAATATGGCAAAAAAATTTAATACAAAAAAAGCTTTCATTTCTTTTTTATGGTGGACAGCGCTTTATCTGCCGGTTGTTGTTTACTATGTCTATCACGATTTAGGTATCAATTTACTATCCATTGCCGACATGCAATATAAATATAACGGTTTTGTTTCGGGACAGTGGTCAATGAACACAACGGACACTTTGCTGTTTTTAGGCACAGTCATTTTATTTTTTCCTTTGTGGGTTATCGGCACCGTCATGCTATACAAAATCGAATGGAAAGGAAGCCCCCTTTTTAAAACCCGAGAAAAAAACTTTAAGCAAAAATTGGTTTTAAAGATAAAAAACGACACCGGTTTAAAACCCAAAATGCCGATAAAATTAAAACTGAAATCCGTTGGAGAAAGCAGACCGAGTGTACCTGTTACCGCACCGTTATATCCTAACCCCTCAAACGATACGGACACCACGCATTCGGTATTATCCTCGGTTGAAAAAAACGGACCGGAAGAAATAATCTCTCAATTATCAACCCTTGTTTCAAAATATAATGTTGAAAGCTTTGAGAACATTAATTTAGATGGCTATTTAATACCGTTAGCCTTATCTACCGATGATGAAACGGCGATACTAATCACGATTGTCCATGAACCTGACAGTCAGCTGATTATTGATCCGACGGAAGGCATCGCAGGCGATTGGTTCGGAACCTTAACCCCTCTACCCTCACCGGCTAAGTTTGTCAAAGAGGCGATGCATAAATTACAGGAATTGGAGGCCGACTCTCAGGTTATTCCGGTCATTGTATTGGCCGGCGGAGAAATCACAGATTGTGATCAGGTAACTGAGATGTTAATCCAAGAAGGCATCATTTTAACACGCTTTTCTCAAGGCGGTCCAGAAACATTGGAAACAATCGAAGAATTTTTGGATAAAATACTGCCTTTAAAATCCAATCCCAACGCTCCATCGGGAGACAGTTCAAACTCTTTTTAAACATATCCCCTTAATAAAGGAAAAAAAATGACATTACGTAAACGAACAGCCTACTTTATTGCCACTTGGTGTGGGTCCGGTCGCTTTCCTAAGGCCCCCGGGACCGTTGGTTCATTATGTTCTTTACCCTTAGCTTGGCTGTTGGCAACTTATACCGGTACAATCGGCATCTTAATTGGCAGCCTGATTGTCTTCATTATCGGATGGTGGGCAACACATGTGGTCTTACAGGACAAATCCAACGGATCAGATCCCGGATTTGTGGTGATTGATGAAACAGTCGGACAAGTTTTATCCTTTGTTTTTATTGCACATTTATCAATAAACATTTGGATGTATGTTTTTGGGTTTGCATTTTTCAGATTTTTTGATATACTCAAACCATGGCCGGTCAGCTATTTTGACAAAAAGGTTCATTCGGCATTTGGCGTAATGGCTGATGATGTGTGTGCTGGGCTTTATGCCGGATTTTTGCTGATACTGACAGGTCGATTTATTTTCGGTTTTTAAGGAGAAAAACAATGGAAAAAGAAGAAATTTTAAAAGAAATGATGATTTTATGTGAAGAAGCCGGTTATGAACCGACAAAGTTCATTGATAAAATTGCCAATGCAAAAGCAAAAATGTTCAAAAACAGTGATTGGCATCGTTGCCCTTGCGACGGACAAAATCCAGACAGATTTTGCATTTCTCCGCAATGTCATAAAGATGTGGAAGAAATGGGCCATTGCCATTGTAATTGTTATCAAAAGAAAAGCGCTTAATGGATTTTCTTCCCTGTTTTTTTGGAAACACCCGGCAAAGGGTGTTTTTATTTTTTTCAAAAAAAATTCAATTTATCCAGAATTATTTTTTATAAAAAATCATTTTTTTAAAGAATTTTTTTAT
>JAZKXP010000019.1:0-9578 GCA_045611665.1 Alphaproteobacteria bacterium
GATTGAACCAAAACCGGATACACTTATCCGTGTCATGATGGAATTTGATGATTTGGATAAACCGATTCGAGTTAGTGAGCAGATTTTACCACCGACACCAACTCGCCACGGTTTTACCGTTGTTGAATGGGGTGGACGAGAAATTGATATTGATTAAGAGGATTTATAGGATGAAAAAAGTACAAAAACAAAAAACATCTCCATCAGTCAAAGAAAAATTGAATCATGTTTTTACATGGCTTTTAATTAGCTGTTTTATTGCTTTATTCTTTAATATAAAATTGCTTTTCATCTTTCATCCAATCCTTTTTTGTAAATTGATTTTGCTTACTAAAAAATCATGGCTCCAAAATTGCTTAATCGGCAATTTAATCATATATATTCTATCCGACACACTATGGCGTATGACCCGCCCCCCCCTTCCTCACGATATTTCATTATACTACACTTGTGCACATAATGTTTATCTCGTTTCTCTAGGGCTTTTGTATGCTTTATCTCTCATCATTTTTTTAAAAACACTTGCTCTAAAGAACAAGAAAATTTTTTATGCTACTTTGGTTATTGTTATTATTCTGTTGGGGATGGTGGGCTATAATATCCATAAATTTATAAGACCTATTCCAATCGAGATGATAGATCAGGCATTTCAGATTAACAAACAAATTGTACTACAAACAGCACACCTTGATTTTTCCATCATAAAATGGGTTAGCTGAAAAAAATTAATATTGAGGACTTACAACATGAAACACACAATGGATTTACGCATTTATTATCAAGATACCGATGCTGGTGGGATTGTTTATCATTCCAATTATTTGGATTATGCCGAACGGGCCAGATCCGAATTTTTACGAGAGGTCGGCTTGCCGGTAAATGATTTATTGGAACGAGATGTCGCCTTTGTGATTAAAAAGGCAGAACTGACATATAAATCCCCAGCCCGTTTGGATGATTTATTGACGGTTCATACTTCCATTGGCGAAATCAAAGGCGCCAGCATGGTCATGCATCAAACCATCAAACGGGGCGATACCGAATTGGTTGAGATTGTTTTACAAGTCGTATTTGTCAGCCCCAAAACGATGGCGCCGATTCGAATCCCCGCCGATTTAAAAGAAAAATTTATGTTATATCAAGGAGAATAAAATGCATACTGAAACCGCTCGTTCTACACTATCCATGTACAGCATGTTTGCCGAATCAGACCTGTTCATGAAATTATTGATTTTGGGATTGTTGTTTGCCTCCTTTTGGTGTTGGGCTATTATTTTTGATAAAATCAAATTATTGCGTCGTATCCGCACCGGTATGAAAGCTTTTGAAGAAAAATTTTGGTCCGGCGGGTCTTTGGAAACATTATATAATACGTATGTCAAAAATCCGATTGATCCGTTGTCAGCCATTTTTGTGGCAGCGATGACGGAACTCAAACGCAGTTTAACGGATAAGAAAAAAGCGGCCGGTTCTATCAATTTGGATGAACGCATTGATAAAGTCATGCAAATTACCATTGATAAACATGCCGACAAAATGGAAACAAAAATGGTGTTTTTGGCCTCTACCGGTTCTGTTGCGCCATTGTTGGGATTATTCGGTACGGTATGGGGCATTATGGACAGCTTTAACGCCATCGGGGCCACTCAAAGCACCAATATCGCCGCTGTTGCCCCTGGGGTAGCTGAGGCGTTATTTACCACTGCCGTTGGATTAATTGCCGCCATTCCGGCCTTAATTGCTCATAATAAACTCAGCAATGATATTGACCGCATTGTCAAAAAAATGGAAACTTTTTCCGACGAACTGGGCGCTATTGTTTCCCGTCAAGTTGAACAAATGGAGAAATAACAATGGCCCGCAGTTCTCGCAGACGTGAACGTATTAAAAGCGAAATCAACTTAACGCCACTGATTGACGTCATGATGTCATTGCTTGCCATTTTTATGATTACGGCGCCAATGCTGACCAGTGGGATTCCTCTCACCTTACCTAAAGGGGACGGAAAAAATATTGAAGGCGACCAAAAAACACTGGATATCAGTATTGCTTCCAACGATAAAATTTATGTCGGCACAAATGAAATCCAAATGAATTCCTTGGTAAAAAAAGTAAGTGCGATTGTGGCTGAAAATCCGCAAATCGGCATAGTGATTAGCGGTGATACGAAATCATCTTACGGCCGTGTCATTGAGGTTATGGCATTACTCAGAACGGCCGGCTTTACGCAAGTGGGCCTCAAAACAGATGCCAAAATTATGCATAATGTGGAGTAATCAGTGCAACTCAGGTCGTATGTTTTTTCCGCCGTCTTACACACTGTTATCATAGCGTTTTTGCTATGGGATTGGTCGTTTACACTTAAGGGTTATGAAAAAACAAACGTACCGGTTATCATGGTGGATTTGAAAAAAGTGCAAATCGGCGAATTAACCAATTTACCGCAAAAGGTAAAAAAACAAACACCGAAAAAACAAGAGGCCAAGATCCCTCCCAAAAAGACGGAAAAACAAAAAACAACCGTCAAAAAACCGACTGCAAAGCCTCAACCGAAACCCGAACCGGTTAAACCGAAAGAACAACCTAAGCCCAAAGACTCGGTTAAGGCGGTAGAGCCCCCTAAAAAACAAGAAAAACCGGTTAAAAAAGAGGTTAAAAAGGAACCACCTAAAGCAAAACCGAAACCAACCCCAAAATCCGAACCGGTAAAAGAACAACCTAAAAAGAAAAAATCAGATGGGTTAAAAAGTTTATTGGCATCCGTTGAAGATATTAAAAAGAATGCCAAACCATCCACCACCGTTCAAGACACTCCACAAACCGGACAAGAAGTTCAAGAGGGTATTGAAGGCGGAACGGAAGGCAGTTTAATGCAACCCTTAACTATTTCTGAAAAGGATTTAATTGCCAACAAATTACGTAGTTGTTGGAATGTAGATGCAGGGACTCAAGGCATTGAAAATATCATTATAGAAATACGGGCCTATATCAACCGTGATGGAACAGTGCGAGATGTCAAAATTTTAAATATGAACTCTAATCCCTCTTTCCGTTCGGTTGCGGAAAGTGCCAGACGTGCCATATATATTTGTGAAGCTTTAGGGGATGAGTCTCCTTTTAAAATGTTAGCCGATAAACGGGGCGAAAACTATCAGGACTGGAAAGAAATTTATGTGCGGTTTAACCCGCTTGACGGAGGTGTGTATTAATGAAAAAAATAGGGATATTTATCTGTATCTTATTCATGGCATTAACGGTAAAAGCCGAATTAAAAATTGATGTTAGTGGAGCCCAAAGTGAACCGACACCGATTGCACTGCCCACATTTTCGGGAAATACATCACAAGCGGCCGACATCGGTCGACATATCACAGAAATTATCGCAACCGATTTAGAAAGTTCCGGACTCTTTCGCATCATTGATGAAGACGCCTATATTCAAACAATGGACGGTGTCAATACTGTACCGAAATTTGCCGATTGGCAAGCTATCAAAGCACATGGATTGGTCCATGGAGAAGTACAAGATAACCAAGAAAATCTGACGGTTTCCTTTCGGTTATGGGATGTGTATGCAATGAGCCAAATGGAGGCAAAATCTCTGACAACCGGCGTCAAATCATGGCGTAAAATTGCTCATGTAATTGCGGATGCTATTTATGAACGGATGACGGGTGAAACGGGATATTTTGATTCGGCCATTGTTTTTATTTCCGAAACGGGCCCACAAAAAAAACGCATTAAACGATTGGCCGTTATGGATCAAGATGGAGCTAATGTTAAATTTTTAAGTGATGGAAAGGATACCGTATTAACGCCTCGTTTTTCACCTAAAATGAATAAAATCACTTATCTGTCTTATAAAACGGGTGATGCAAAAGTTTATATTATGGATATTGATACCGGCAAATCCGAACTGGTCGGACATTTCAAAGGCATGACCTTTGCCCCCAGATTTTCTCCGGATGGTAAAAAATTGGTCATGAGTATGGCCGAACGGGGCAATACGGATATTTATGTATATGATTTGGAAAATAAAACACGGACTCGGCTAACAAATCATCCGGCTATTGATACCTCTCCCAGCTTTTCTCCGGATGGGAAACAAATTGCCTTTAACTCTGACCGCAGCGGAAAACGCCAAATTTATGTGATGAATTCAGACGGAACAAATGTCAAACGCATCAGTTTCGGAGAAGGGTCTTATGCAACTCCCGTCTGGTCACCCAGAGGGGATTATATTGCCTATACGCAAATCAAATCGGGCCTATTCCATATCGGTGTTATGCAAACAGACGGGTCAAAAGAACGATTAATTGCAAACGGATGGTTAATTGAAGCACCGACTTGGGCCCCGAACGGACGGGTTTTGATGTTCTACCGAAAATCTCCATCAGATTCGTGGGGTAATAACGGTCGCAGTAAATTGTATAGTATAGATATCACAGGCCATCATGAACGGCTGATTGAAACCCCAAAAGATGCCTCGGACCCCGCTTGGTCGCCATTATTACACTAAAAAAAAACCCTGTTTATGCAGGGGTTTTTATAACTTAATCAACTCGGCCATGACCTGTATTATTTTGTACCTGATGATTAACAGCACGTAATACACGTTCACAATAACTGTTATAAACAAAGGGGCGTTTAATTGGCATCGTTTTAATCACGTTAATTGCCGTAATCAAAAATGCTTTCATTTGCGTATTTGCAAACTGCCACAGAGTTGCCCCAGATTTAGATTTTAATGATATATCGGCTCCATTCGCCAACAAATATAAAATCATTTTTTTATTTCTGGCAGAAACAGCAATCATCAAAGGACTCAGCCCCGATTTATTTTGAATATTAATTGTTTTAGGCGTAATTAATGTTGCAGCCCGTTCATTTTCTTTTGCATAAATTAAGTTAAGTAAATCATCTACTGTATAATCCATATTTTCCTCATTTATTTTAAATTTTCAATATAATATCACATTTAAAATATTTTGTCAATACTTTTCAAATTTGCTTTCGGATAAAAAATGCAGTTAAGGCGGGAGATAAGTGTTTTTTAAGAGCGACGTGTACAAAATAGTACATGAGTGAATTAAAAAGCGATTAAATATGACTTGAGATAAAAAATGCAGTTAAGGCGGGAGATAAGTGTTTTTTAAAGAGCGACGTGTACAAAATAGTACACGAGCGAATTAAAAAGCGATTAAATCCCGTCTTAAATGCATTTTTTTGTTGATTTTAGAAAAAAAAGAGTTTTAAATACATAATATAACTTGCAAGGAGAAGAAACATGAAAACAAAAAATATCTTAGGAATCGTGGCTGTTTGCTTAAGCATTAGCGCTTGTTACTACTATAATCCGGAAGACAGAGGGGCTGAACGGGCTGAAAAATTGGCCATGAAACGCGCCCAAGAAGGATGTTTGTTGTTGGATGATCACGAAGCCTATAGAAATTGTATTATTGCAACAATGAAACAAAACTCTCCAAAAACATATATTATTGCCGAAAATTCTAATGGAGATCCGGTCGCCATCATTAAAAGTGATGTGCCGTGTGATGGAGCATGCCGCGCCTCACAAACTACTATTCAGACAGAGGTTAAAAAAGTTGTAATTACCGAACCGGCTAAAATCATCGAAAAAACAACTACAGAAGTTAAAACTCCCGATGTTCAAATTGAAGAGGTTGCAGTCCAAAAACCGGTTCAGGAACAACCGAAAGAAAAAACATGGTGGGACAATTATCAAGAAAACAAACCGGCTGATACCACCGCTCCGGTAAAGTGTCCGTGTGAAGATCCGAATGATCCATGCCCACAATGTGTGGAAAAATAATTTTTCAAAAACGCCTTGCTTTGTCTGGGCGTTTTTTTTATCAAAGAAAAACGAATATGACAAAAAACAATTTGCACAATCAAACATTATTGTACCAACTGATTTTTTTACATAGTCAGACAAATAATAAATTGTTTTTGGACATGGCTCTGACGGCTTTAAAAAATGGTGCCGATATTAATCAAGCCAATGAGGATGGAGAAACGCCGTTGCATTTGGCAACACGTTTAGAAAATAAAGATGCTTTTCGTTTTTTAATTAAAAATAGGGCTAACCGCTTTGCCAGAACAAAAAACGGCGAAACAATCGCAGACTTATGTTATCAGCAAACAATCAATCAAATGGCTAAAGCAACAAAAGTGGCACACCATCCGATATCATCTCCTCAAAAATTATACTCTTATGAGCGCTGATAACTTACGGAATAAATTATCATCCGTACCACTATTTTGCTTGACTAAGAGATAAAAGTATGTTTTTTTAGTAGACAGAGAGAAAGAGTCTCTTTCTACCCACCTTATCAGTGGGATTTTTAGAACACTAACAAAAAAGGATACACAATGTTTAAAAAATTATTTGCTATTATTTGCACAGTCTCTTTATTGGGTGCTTGTGCATCTAAACAACAAGGAGCCGATTTATACGGTAATGCCGCCGGCGGTTGGAGAGAGGATGTAAATATTGCTGATTTACAACCGACATCCACGACGGAAGAATTTGCCGAAGAAGTCAATGCCGTTGTTTATTTTGCTTTCAACAGCGCCGCTTTAAGCGATGAAGCCAAAGACTATTTAAACGAACAAGCCACATGGTTAAATGACAATCCGCGCGCTTTAATCGTCGTTGAAGGTCGTTGCGACGAACGTGGTACACGTGAATATAACTTGGCTTTAGGTGAACGCCGTGCGAATGCTGCCGCCAGTTATTTAATCGCCAAAGGCATTGCCAAAAACCGCATTAAAACCATTTCTTACGGCGCCGAAAGACCGGTTGTTTCCGGATCAACGGAAGAAGCTTACGCTAAAAACCGTAACGCAACAACGGTTGCCTACTAATTTTTTGCAAAAATCGTAAAAAAACTTTTGCAAATGGCGCCTCTTACCTGTAATATGGTAAGAGGTTTTTATAATGGGGAATGATATGAAAAAATTACTGCTGAGTATTGCTGTCAGTTTATGGATTTTACCGGTATCGGCTCAAACAGGTTCGTCCTTGTATTCTTTACAAGACAAAATTGAACGATTGGAACATGATTTGATTTTGGTCCAACAACGGGTATATAAAGGACGAATGCCACAAGATGAAACACCCGCTGTATCGAATGAACAAGCCGATGAGTTATTGAACAAAATTATGGCTCAAGAGACTGCATTGAGTGATTTGACTCAAACGGTCGAACAACTGACACACGAGATAAACATCCTACAAGAAAATCTGAAAAAATTAAATGCCGATATTGATGTACGTTTTAATCTATTGGAAAAACAAGATAAACAAAAAAATGACTCGGTCGTTCAAGATGTCGTTTCTCAAAAAACACCTCAAGAGCAATATGATGCCGCTTATACATTATTAAAAAAAGGGGAACATGTCGCAGCAGAAAAAGCTTTTTTAAAGTTCATAAAGGATAATCCAAAGCATGATTTAGCCGGCAACGCCAATTATTGGGTGGGCGAAACATATTATGCCAGAGGAAATTATGACCAAGCGGCACCTATTTTTGCGGAAGGATTTACAACCTATAAAAACAATTCAAAAGCGCCGGATAATTTATTAAAATTGGGAATGAGTATGAATAAACTCGGCAAAAAAGAGGAAGCATGTACGGCCTTTACTTCTTTGGCCGATGAATTTCCAAAAGCGTCTCAAACGTTAAAAGACCGAGCAAAAGATGAGGCTGAAAAACTGTCGTGCAATCAATAAAACAAAGTGATTTCAACAAAAAAATGGATTCGTTTTTCTTGCCGAAAAACGCCCGTATCGGCGTTGGTGTATCGGGCGGAGCAGACAGTTTATTATTAAGCATGCTATTAAATGAATGGTGTCAAAAAACGGGCAGAAAATTGGTAGCAATCACTGTTGATCATAATCTTCGCCCCGAAAGCGCAGAGGAAGCCCGTCAAGTAAGTACCCACATGGAAAACTTGCATATTGAGCATCACATTTTAACATATACGGGGAAAAAACCAACCTCTCGTATTGAAGAAAAAGCAAGAGAAATTCGCTACACTTTATTGGAACAATTTTGCACACAAAACAAGGTGAAATATTTGTGCTTAGCCCACCATTCAAACGACCAAGCCGAAACATTTTTTGCCCGCTTGGCACGAGGTAGCGGCGTCGACGGACTGTGTGCGATACATCCGACTTCTCAACGTAAAAAATTGGTTTTATTGCGTCCGTTGTTAGATACGGAAAAAGCCGATATTGAAAATACGTTAAAATCACTCGGAATAACTTGGATAGAAGATCCGATGAATTCTGATACGACTTTTGAACGAGTCAGATGGCGCAATCATCTCAAAACGCTGTGGCAAACGGGATTAACAAAATCCGGTATCTTATTAACGGCCAAAAGAGTGCAACGGGCAAAAGAGGCTTTGGATTTTTACGCCGATTTATTTTGGGAAAAATCAGTGCAAATTGATAACCGAGGGTTTGCAAAAATAAAAGAAAGTGATTTCCAAAAAATACCGTTGGAAATACGTTTACGGGTCTTATCTCGGGCACTTACCTGTATCGGACAAAGTGATGCGCCGTTATCTATGGAGGCGCTGGAAAAGGCACTGTCTTCCATGCGCAATCGTTTCACCTTGGGACATTGTCATATTATTACGGCCCACAAATATATTTTTATTGCAAAAGAACAAGCCCGACAACCGGCGCCGATGGATATTCCCGCAAAAAAATGGGTTGTATGGGACAGATTCCGTATTTGGAGCGAACAGCCGGCAGTTGTCCACAGCGGAACCGATAAAAAAAAGGAAAAGAAAATTCCCTATTTGGTTCAACAATCTTTTGTGAAAATTGAACCGAAAAAAACGCTTGAAAAAAATCAAAAACTTGATTATAACCTTAATTCATCACATATAAAAACTCTGGTAGAGTTTCTGACAAAGAAGGATATTTAAATGGCAAAAAATACTTCCGGTAAAAATGGTTTAATTTTATGGGTTCTAATCTTTTTGAGCGCCATCACTTTGGCGAACATTTTTGGCGGTCCGAATCCGATGGAAAATACACAAAAAATAACTTATTCAGTGTTAACGGATATGATAAAAAAAGGTGATGTGCTTAATATTGAAATAAAAGGACAATCTTTATCCGGTTTATTAAAAGGGGATAAAAAATTCACCTCATATGCCCCAAATGATGCCGGATTAGTCGCCTTATTACAAGAACATTCCGTGCCATTCAGTGCATCGGCCCCCGAAAAAGAAAAAGAAAGTTGGGGGATAACACTGCTGGCTTGGTTGCCAATGATTTTGTTTGTCGGTTTGTTATTTTTTATGATGCGTCAAATGACGGCCGGAAACGGAAAGGCGATGAGTTTTGGTAAATCAAAAGCCAGACTGTTGGGCGGAAAAAAGAAAATTACATTCGCCGATGTTGCCGGTATTGAAGAAGCCAAACAAGAACTCCAAGAAATTGTTGAATTTTTAAAATCTCCGTTAAAATTCGAACGTTTAGGCGGCAAAATACCGAAAGGAGCTTTACTTGTCGGCCCTCCGGGAACAGGTAAAAC